>JAICUO010000420.1 GCA_025935815.1 Streptosporangiaceae bacterium | reverse complement strand
AGGTCACCGGCAGGCCGAGCATCGCCGAGTAGAAGGCGGCCAGGGTATCGGGGTCCGGGCAGTCCAGGACCACATGATGCATCCGTCCGATCATGGCACCGATAGTGCCACCTGGAGGGGCCGTCGCCGCGGCCGGCTACCCGCTCGCCATTGGCCTCACCGTGATGCTCCGAGGCGGTAATCAGGACCACGTTTAGCGGGCGCCACGGCGGACAGCAAGACGCGCATGCGGCTTTCCGAGACCCTTCACCTGCTGCGACCAGCCCGGCCGCCCGCACCCTACGGAGCGCAGACGCTCGCCCGCTGCTACAGCGTCGAGGACGTGGCCCGCCAGGCCCGGCGCCGGCTTCCGCTGGGGTCGCGGGCCTACCTCGACGGCGGCGGCGAGGGCGAGTACACGCTGCGCCGCAACCGGGCCGCGTTCGACGACCTGGAGTTCCTGCCCCGCCAGCCCGGGGATGTGAGCAGCGTGGACACCAGCACGACGGTGCTCGGCGAGCGGGTGCCGCTGCCGTTCGCGCTCTCGCCGGTCGGCGGCCCGCGGATGTTCCATCACGAGGGCGAGCTGGCGGTGGCCCGCGCCGCCCGCCGGGCCGGGATCCCCTACGGGATCTCCACCCTGGCCACCACGTCGGTGGAAGACGTCGCCGCCCAGACCGATACGCCGCTGTGGTTCCAGCTGTACATCTGGGGCGACCGCGCTCAGAGCAAGGACGCGCTTGCCCGCGCTAAGGCGGCCGGGTACCGCGCCCTGCTGGTCAGCATCGACACCACGGTCCGGTCCAAGCGCGAGCGGGAAAAGCGGGCCGGGCTGGAACTGCCCGACCCCGACCTGCCGGTGACCACACTGGTCGAAGGCGCCCTGCACCCCGGCTGGGCCTGGCACTTCCTCACCTCCCCGACGATCAGCTTCCCGAACATCGGCCCGCCCGACCAGCGCTCCCTCCGGGAGATGCCGGCCATGTTCGACGGCACCGTCAGCTGGGCGGACCTGGACTGGATCCGCGAGCTGTGGGACGGCCCGATCCTGGCCAAGGGGGTCCTGCGCCCCGAGGAGGCGATCGAGGCGGCCGAGCGCGGCCTGGACGGGGTGGTCGTGTCCAACCACGGCGGCCGCCAGCTCGATCACGTGCCGGCCACCATTGACGTCCTGCCCCGGATCGTCGACGCCGCCGGAGACCGCCTGGAGGTGCTCATCGACTCCGGGTTCCGGCGCGGCAGCGACATCGCCGCCGCCCTCGCGCTGGGCGCCCGGGCGGTGCTCATCGGGCGCGCCCACCTGTACGGCCTGGCCGCCGCGGGCGAGGCCGGCGTGCGCCACTGCATTGACATCCTCGCCCAGGAACTGCGCATGACCATGCAGCTGTGCGGCGCCAGGACTGTCGCCGACCTGAACCCCGGCCTGATCCGCCGCCGCAACCCGGCCTAGGAGTACCCGGTGTCAGCACCCGGGGTCAGTGCAGCGCCCACTCGCCGAGGGCGGCGAGCAGCGCCAGGCCGGCCGCCAGCCAGGTGACCTGGTCACCGACCAGGCCACTGTGCAGGCGACGTAGCCATCCGGTTCCGACGGCCAGGGCCCGGCGGAACCGCAGGGCCCGCCGGTCCAGGGCGATGCCCGCCACGCAGAGCGCGGCCAGCACCTGGCCCAGGTCAGTGAGGACACCGCCCGCAGACGCGACCGGGGAGACCGGGACGACGATCCTGCCGCCCGGGGGCATAGACCCGCTGTGGGTGCCTAGCACTGCCATCGCGTAGGCCGCCCGGTCCGAGAATGCCGCAGCCGCAGCCGCGGCATGGTCCGCTATGCCGGATGTCAGCCCGAGGCCGAGGCCGATCGCGAGCAGCGCCAGCGGCGGCAGCATCATGGTCAGCGGTACGCGGCGCTGCTGCCCTGACGGCTCCTGACTGCCTTGCGCCCGCTCCGCAACGGGAGTGTCGGCCCGGTCTTCCGCCTCCTCCCCGGGGTCGTCCGCGGTACCAGGGTCCGTCCGCGAGATCTCGGTATCTCCCCAGCCCAGCCAGATCCGTGCCGCGGCCCGCAGCACGGCTCCGCTGGCGGCGATGACGGATAGCGCGATCACGGTCTCCATCCACGGCAGGCCAGCCTGGTCCGCCGCGTCCACCAGCAGCGCATGCCCGGCCGAGGACACAAACGGCGGCAGGTCGGCCAGGACCAGCGCACCCAGGACGAGCGTGCCGCCGGTGACCGCCAGCCCGCGGCCACGGCCGCGCAGCTTGGTCTCGCTGACGCTGGCCCGCTGATGCTGCACGACGCCAACGCCGAGGAACAGCGCGGACTTGGCCAGACCGTCGCCGATCACCAGCAGCGACGCGCCGGCCAGGCCCAGCGGGGTAAGCAGGCCAACCCCGATGAGGTAAATGCCCAGGTGGCTCATGGTGACAAAGGCCAGCATTCGCTTCAGGTGAAGCTGGGCCAATGCCATAACCGCCCCGACCACCGCGGTGAGGATCCCGAACCCGAGCAGCACCGCCCGCATCCGCGGCCCGGACCCCCCGGCCAGACCGGAGAAGACGGTGACCCACAGCCGCATCACGGCGAAAAGCCCGAGTTCGCTCATCACCCCGGCGAACAACACGCATACCGGGATGGGCGCCGAGCCGTAGGCGTCGGGCAGCCAGAAGTGGAAGGGAACGATCGCTGCCTTGACCAGAAAGCCACCGGTCAGGAGCGCGAACGCCGCCACGACCAGCCCGTCGGCGTGCCGCCCGGTCAGGGCCTGGCCGATCTGGGCCAGGTTCAGCGAGCCGGTGCGCGCGTACAGGAATCCCACGCCCATCAAGACGGTCATGCCCCCGAGGCTGTTGGTGACCGCGAAGTTGATCGCTCCCTGCAGCGGCGCGGGGTACCCGGCGTTGTAGCCAGTAAGCGCGAAGGCGGTTACCGCGACGAGCTCCAGCGCGACGAACAGGTTAAACAAGTCTCCGGTCAGGCAGAAGTCGACGCTGCCGGCCAGGAATATCAGGACCAGGGCGTGGTGGCGGCCGCGGGCGCTGTCGAAGTACCGCCAGCAGTAGACCAAAGCGGCGCTGGCCAGCACCCCCGCCAGGGACGCCATGCCCGCCCCGAGCGGGCCGACCGCGTAGTCGATCCCGATGGCCATGCCCGCGGACGGACGCCAGCCGGAGAACCAGTAGATCATCGGGCGGCCCGCACTGGCGGCCATCAGGATCAAGGTCATGGTGGTGGTGGCGAGCGCGATCGCGATGGCGGACAGGTCCCTGGCCCACCGGGGCATCAGCCGGCTGAACCCGGCCATCAGGGCCGCGCCCGCCAGCGGAACCGCGATCGACGCGGGAACGAGGGCCGAGGCCGACACGCCGAGGTCCACGGCGGTCAGTCCCTGGTCGCCCGGAGCGCGTCAGGATCTAGCGTCCCGGCTCGCTTGTGCACCTGCACGGCCAGTGCGAGCAGCAGGGCGGTAACCGCGGCTCCCACCACCACATCGGTGAGCGCCAGCGCCTGCATGACCGCGTCGACGGCCGGCCCCGGGTGGGCGGGCAGGCTGACGAACACCGGGGCGTGGCCGCCGCTGCGGTACCCGATCTCCAGCAGCAATATGTCGGTGGCGGACTGCGCGACCGACAGGCAGACCACCAGGTGAATGAGGTTGCGGCTGGTCACGACGCCGTAAATGCCGATGACGAAGAGCCAGGCGACGACGCCGTAGGCCAGGGCACTCATCGCCGCCTCGTCCGGATGACCGCCGTCTGGTCGAGGAACTCCGACGCCAGGATCGCGAAACCGCCCGCAACCTCCGCGCCGACGACCAGGTTCAGGAGCGGGATGGTGCCGCCTGAGATCGGGCTCCCGGTGGCGCCAAGGCCGACGACGTTGCTCAGGAAGTGGGCGCCGGCCAGCAGACCGAGCAGCCCGATGAGGATGTAACCCGAGGCGCCCACCCCATCGGAGGCTTCAAGCAGGGCGTCCGGCTGGAACCGCTCGACCGTCACGTAGTTGGTGCCCAGGTAGACAACGTAGAGAGCGCTGGCCAGGATTACCCCGCCCTGGAAGCCGCCGCCTGGCGTGAGCGTGCCGTGCGTGACCGTCTCCAGGCCGGTCAGCACCAGCAGCGAGCTGAGGAACGCCGCCAGCAGCCACACCGCCGGACTCGGGGGCGGGATCGACCGCTCCGGCGCCTTATCCCGCGGTAGCTGGCGGATCTCGTCGCTGAGCGGCCGTAGCAGCACCGAGATCCCGGCCACCGCGGCCAGCAGGATGAACTCCTCGAACAAGGTGTCGATGCCGCGGTAGTCGAAGGTGATGGCCGACACCACGTCGGTGACGTGCCGCTGCCGGGGGGCCATCTCATTGAGCATCCGGGCGTAGTCGGTGATCTGCGCGCCGAACGACGGCAGGCCCGCCAGGCCGACGCCCAGGGTCGCCGCCAGCCCGGCCGCGGCCACCGCGAAGAGCATCAGGCGCACGCGGCGGCTCATTCCTGGTCCTTCCTCACCTTGGCCAGGCTGAGCAACGCGATGAGCGGCAGCGCGATGGCGCCCACCACGATTTGCGACAGTGCCACGTCTCCGGCCTGCAGCGACAGGTACAAGAAGGCCAGCGCCAGCCCGAAGAACCCGGCCGTGAACGCCTGGCGCAACGGGTCCCTGGTCAGCACCACGGCCGTGCCCGACACGGCCACCCAGACCAGCGCGACCGTGATCAGCGCCTCGCTCATCCTTCCTCCCCGGGAGAGCCCGTGGACTCGTCCTGCGGATCTGACCAGGTGGCGCCGCGCCGGATCGCGATGGCGCGGCCCACGGCGTGGCCGACCAACGGGTTGGCGGCGATCAGGATCACCGCTACGCCGATGGCCGCCAGCCCTGACGCCGAGAGGCCGACGCGCACTACCACCGCGGCGCAGATCCCGGTCGAGCCGAGCATCGCGGCCGGTGTGGTCAGGTGCAGCCGGTCCAGCGGGTCGTCAAGCACCGCCATCCCGACGCACGAGCCGACGACGACCGCTAGCCCCGCCACCAGCAGGACGGCCGAGATGACCCCGGTCACCGTCATCGGCCGCCGCCCGTCACAGCCAGCGCTCCAGGAACCGCGCGAATGCCACCGAGCCTCCGCTGGACAACGCGGCCAGCACCACGGCCAGCGACGCCAGCCCAGGTTCGCCGTAGCCGACGGCGAAGCAGAGCACGGCCAGCGCCTGGACCGTGCCGGCCAGCCCCAGGGCCACCACCCGGTGCTCGGAGTCGAAACGCCAGCACACCCACGCGCAGGGGATTAGCGCCCCCTGGAGCACCAGCGCCGCCGCCAGGAACCAGGTCATCGCGGCAGCACCGGACCGGCATCGGGCTGCGGGGCACCGGTCAGCTGGTGCACTAGCGCCGTGCCGGCTTCGGTGTCGATGTCCACCACGACCGTGTTCGGCGCCGCGGACAGCAGCGCGGTCAGCACCGCTTCCCGCCGCGCGGCCGGCCATCCGCGGGAGTCCGGCCCGGCATCCAGCGGCACGGTGCACAGCGCGCCCGGCGGGACCGGGCGGCCGGACGCCTTGCGGGCGGCCAGCGCGAAGACCTGCCCGGTCCCGGCCACGACCTGCCACGGCACGGCCGCGAGCGTGCGCAGGTCGGCGGCCCGGACGCTGGGTACCATCTTTCCGCGCTCGCTGACCAGATACCCGACGCCCGTGGCCAGCACCGCCGCCACCGACCCTCCCACCAGGTCCTGCGTGCCTGGCTGGCCGGCCAGCACGATCCACATTCCGAGCAGCGCGCCGGCGTAGACCAGGCCGCCTGTCGCCAGGAACAGCCACCTCGGCCGCTCTGGCCCGGGCGCACTGTCCACCCGCGGCCCCGCTTGGTGCCGCCTTGACATGGGACCTCCTCCCAGCCAGCGATCAGCCCTGATGCTAGCTAACCCACGGCAAGCAGATCACGCGGCGCTGGCCAGGTCAGCGGCGCCACCGCACCCTGGCCATGCTCAGCAGCAAGACCAGCGGCAGCGCCACCGCACCGACGACCAGCTCCGACCGCGTGACGCCGGGGGCCCGCACGGTGCGGAACAACACGGTCAGCGCGATCCCGTAGGCGCTCAGCGCCACCACCTGGCGGACCCGGCCGCGCACCATGACGACCAGGGCCGCGCCCAGCGCGGCCAGCACCACGATCACGACCTGGAGTGCCTGCGTCATCATCGTCGAGCCTCCTCGCGGTCCGCCCGGGCGCGGATGGCCCGGATGGTGGCGTGCGACAGGAACGGCAGGATCCACCACGCGAGCCGCGCCTGGAACTTGCGCATGCAACCGCAACTGCCCCGGCCGCCGGCCGGCAAACGTCCCGGCGCCGGGCGCCGCCCGGACCTCAATCATCACCCGCCCGTTAGCCGGCCCCGATCGCGGGCAGCCGGAGGCTAGGAGGAAGGAGCCGACATGGAGCAAGAGGAGTTCATCGGGCGAGTGCGGCGGCAGGCTGGCCTGTCGAGTACGGGCGATGCCGAGCGTGCCTGCCGCGCCACCCTGGAGACCCTCGGCGAGGTAATGCCGGAGCGACTGGCGGACAACGTCGCCGTCCAGCTCCCGCGCGAGGCCGGCGAGCACCTGCGACGACCGGTGGCGGACGCCGGCGTCGGCGAGCTGTTCGGGCGGGCCGACTTCATCACCACCGTCGCCGACCGCGCCGGGGTCAGCGAATCCCAGGCCACCGTGATCGCCCACGCGGTGGTCGATGCCCTGTTCGCCGCCACCGAGGGCGGCCTCATGGCCGAGGTGACCGATTACCTGCCACCTGACCTGCGCGAGTACGTCACGCCCGCCCCCAGCCCCCGAGGCCAGGATGAGCCCGGGCAAGTGGCGTACGGGCAGGCCGCGTACGGGCAGGCCACCCCGGAGCGCGGCCATGGCTGACCGGCCGCCCGGCTCGGCCCGGTTCTTCCGCTCCGACGACATCGCCGGCGAAGTCGCGCTCGTGACTGGTGGATCTCGCGGTCTGGGGCTGGCGCTGGCCCGGGAGCT
>JAICUO010000409.1 GCA_025935815.1 Streptosporangiaceae bacterium | reverse complement strand
CGCCGGGACGGGCGCCCCGCCGGGCGCGGTGGACGAGATCACCCCGCAGGGCTGGCAATCCATCGTGGACGTGAACCTCACCGGCTCGTTCCTGTGCGCCCACCACGCGGTGCGCATCATGAAGGAGCAGGATCCGCGCGGCGGCCGGATCATCAACAACGGGTCGATCTCGGCGTACTCACCGCGGCCAGGGTCGGTCGGCTACACCGCGACCAAGCACGCGATCACCGGGCTGACCAAGTCGATCTCGCTGGATGGCCGCCCGTTCGGCATCGCCTGCGGCCAGATCGACATCGGCAACGCGGCGACCGAGATGACCGAGTGGATCGCGGCCGGCGCCCGCCAGGCGGACGGCAGCATCAAGCAGGAGCCGACCTTCGACCCCAGGCACGTAGCCGAGGCCGTCCTGTTCATGGCCAGCCTCCCGCTCGACGCCAACGTCCAGTCCCTCACCATCACCGCCACCACCATGCCCTTCCTGGGCCGCGGCTAGCCGCTGAGCCTTTAGCCATGGCCAATGCCGCGTGGTGGAGGCCGGCGAGCCCCGCGCCGGCCGGCGCGGGCGAAGGCAGCCAAGGGGCTCGACCTAGCGGATGGTCGACAATCGTCGACCTATGAGAGCAGGCACCATCGCGATGAGCGGAAGATCCGGGGGACTGGCGTGCGTTCGCCGGAAAGTGAGTAGGAGTCCCCGGACGGGGGGGCATCCGGGGACTCCTAGCTAAGGGGGAAAGCCCTCTGCCATGTGTAACGTCACGGGCGTCCCCGCTGTTACAGCTGCGCCCAATTTTTTTCAAGCTTCTTGTTTGCGCAGGTCAGGGTGCTTGGGTCAGAGACCGTAGGCCTCGAGCAGGCGGAGCCACACCTCGCTGATCGTCGGGTAGGACGGGACCGCGTGCCAGAGCCGCTCTAGCGGCACCTCCCCGGCGATCGCGATCGTGGCGGCGTGGATCATCTCGCCGACTCCCGGTCCGGCCAGGGTCATCCCGACGATCACCCGCCGGTCCTCGTCGACGACCATCTGCGCGTGCCCGGCATAGTCGTCGGCGTACAGCCGGGCCCCGGCGACGTCCCCGATCTCGTAGTCCACGACGCGGACCCGCATCCCGGCCCGTTCGGCCTCCGGTGCGCTCAGCCCCGCCGCCGCGACCTCGGGAACCGTGAAGACGACCTGCGGAACGCACCGGGTGCTGGACCAGTCGGTTACCGTCGGCTCGGCCCCGCGCGCCCGCGCGGCGATCGCGTCCCCGCAGATCCGCCCCTGATACTTGCCCATGTGGGTGAGCAGGGCGAGGTGGTTCACGTCGCCGCAGGCATACAGCCAGCCGCCGTCCGCGCCGCGTACCCGCAGCGTCTCGTCGACTTCCAGCCAGCTGCCCGGCCGCAGGCCGATCGTCTCCAGCCCGATGCCGCCGGTGCGCGGCGCCCGCCCGGTGGCCGCCAGCACCTCATCGGCCTCGAGGGCCGTCCCGTCGGCGAGCCGCACGGTCACCGTCCCGTCGGCGGCCCGCTCCGCGCCGGCCACGTCCGCCCCGAGCCGGACGTCCGTCCCGGCGTCGCGCAGGCTCGCGGCCACCAGGTCGCCGGCGAAGTCCGGCAGCCGGTCCAGCAGCCGGCCGCGCGAAAGCAGCGTGACCCGCGAGCCGAGCGCCGACCAGGCGGTGGCCATCTCGCAGCCGACCACGCCGCCGCCCACGATCACCAGGCGGCCCGGCACCGACCGCGCGCTGGTCGCCTCCCGGCTGGTCCACGGCCGCGCCGCCGCCAGCGCGTCCGGGATCACCGCGGCGGTCCCGGTGGCGATCACCACCGCCTGCCGCGCGGTGAGCCTTTTCTCGCCCGCGTACACGCAGCGATCCCCGGCGATTCGCCCGTTGCCGCGAAACAGCGCGATGCCGGCCCCGTCGAGCCACTTGACCTGCCCGTCGTCCTCCCAGTTGTGCGCGAAGTAGTCGCGCCGGGCCAGGACCTCGGCCGTCTCCAGCCGGGCACCGGTGACCCCGCGGACCTGGCCCGCCTCGGCGGCGGCGGCGACCGGGCGCAGCAGCCCCTTGCTCGGCATGCACGCCCAGTACGAGCACTCGCCGCCGACCAGGCCGGCCTCCACGACCGCGGCGGTCAGCCCGCCGCGCACCGCGCGGTCGGCGGCGTTCTCGCCGGTCGGCCCGGCGCCGAGCACGATCACATCGAATTCTTCGGTCATGCTGGTCAGTCCCCTAACGTCTGCGTCCCGCTACGCTGTCCCGTCGCCGGTGACCATGCGCCGCGGGTCCACCACCTGGTCGAAGTCCACCGCGCTGATGTACCCCGACGCCAGCGCCGCATCCCGCAGCGTTGACCCGGACTCGTCCGCCTTGTGCGCGATCTCGGCGGCCTTGTCATAGCCGATCACCGGGGACAAGGCGGTCACCAGCATCAGCGACCGGTCAACGTGCTCGGCGATGCGCGCCCGGTTCAGCTCCGCGCCCGCCACGCAGAACTCGCGGAACGTGCGGCACGCGCCGGCCAGGATCGTCGCCGAGTGCAGGAAGTTGGCGACGATCAGCGGCCGCATCACGTTGAGCTCCAGGGTGCCCGCCGCGGCGGCGGCGGCGATGGCGGAATCGTGCCCGAGCACCTGGACGCAGACCATCAGCATGGCCTCGCACTGGGTGGGGTTGACCTTGCCCGGCATGATGGAGCTGCCCGGCTCGTTGGCCGGCAAGGTCAGCTCACCCAGCCCGGCCCGTGGCCCGGAGGCCAGCCAGCGGATGTCGTTGGCGATCTTCATCAGCGGCACTGCCAGGCCGCGCAGCCCGCCGGATGCCGCGGCCATCGCGTCGGCGCCGCCCAGCGCGGCGAACTTGTTGGCCGCCGTGCGGAAGGGGTACCCGGTGTCCTCGGCGATCTGGCTGGCTATCGCCTCGGCGAACCCGGGCGGGGCGTTCAGGCCGGTGCCCACCGCGGTGCCGCCGGCGGCCAGCTCGTACAGCCCCTCGGCGGAGCGCGTGAGGTTCTCGGCGGCCAGCTCCAGCTGCCGGGCGTACCCGGACCACTCCTGGCCGACGGTCAGCGGGACGGCGTCCTCCAGGTGGGTGCGGCCGATCTTGACGACGTCCCGCCACAGCTCCGCCTTCGCCGCGATGGCTTCCCGCAGAGCGGCCGCGCTGGGCAGCACGTCCTCGTGGATGGCGCGCACCGCCGCGATGTGCATCGCGGTCGGGAAGGTGTCGTTGGAGGACTGCGCCATGTTCACGTGGTCGTTGGGGTGGATCGGCGACTTGCTGCCGATCCGCCCGCCGATCAGCTGGATCGCCCGGTTGCTGATGACCTCGTTGACGTTCATGTTCGTCTGGGTACCGGAGCCGGTCTGCCAGACCCGAAGCGGGAAGTGCTCGTCGAGCTCGCCGTCGATCACCTCGTCGCTGACCCGCGCGATGAGGTCCGCCTGCCAGGCGGGCAGCCGCCCGGCCCGCCCGTTGACCAGCGCGGCCGCCCTCTTCACGTAGCCGAGCGCATGGCAGACCGGCAACGGCATCCGGTCCTGCCCGATGTCGCCGAAGTGGACCAGCGAGCGCTGGGTCTGCGCTCCCCAGTAACGGCCGGCCGGCACGTCGATCACGCCCATCGAGTCGGACTCGCGCCGGTGCCCCGCCGCGCCGATTCCCACCGGGAGATCCCTTACTTCTGGCCCCCGGCCCTCAGCAACCTCCGCCATAAGCCCAACGCTACGCTGTTGCAGTGCCTGAACCGCAGCCGATCGTGACGCCGCTGACGACCGCGGCGATGTTTTTGGTGGTCACGGTGAACCCCGGCGGCGAGGAAAGGGCCCGCGGGCTGCTCGCCGACCTTTCCGGGCTGGAGCGGGCGGTGGGATTCCGCATCCCCGGTGACCTGTCCTGCGTGGCCAGCATCGGCTCGGACGCGTGGGACCGGCTGGTCAGCGGCCCGCGCCCGGCGGCGCTGCACCCGTTCCGCGAGCTGTCCGGGCCCCGGTACCACGCCCCCGCCACCCCGGGGGACCTGCTGTTCCACTTGCGGGCCAGCCGGATGGACCTGTGCTTTGAGCTGGCCACCCAGATCATGGACCGGCTGGCGGGGGCCGGCACCGTCGTCGATGAGGTGCATGGCTTCAAGTACTTCGACGAGCGGGACCTGCTCGGCTTCGTGGACGGCACCGAGTCGCCCGGCGGCAACGCGGGGAACCGGGCGGCGCTCGTCGGTGACGAGGACCCGGACTTCACCGGCGGCAGCTACGTCATCGTCCAGAAGTACACCCATGACATGGCCGCCTGGAACGCCATCTCGGTCGAGGAGCAAGAGCGCGTCATCGGCCGGACCAAGCTGGCCGACATCGAGCTTCCCGACGACGTGAAGCCCGCGAACTCCCACGTCGCGCTCAACACGCTGACCGGGCCCGATGGCGAGGAGCGGCAGATCGTCCGGGCGAACATGCCCTTCGGCGACGTGGGGCGCGGGGAGTACGGCACCTACTACGTCGCCTACGCGGCCGACCCGGCGGTCACCGAGGAGATGCTGGCCAACATGTTCATCGGCAAGCCGCCGGGCAACACCGACCGCATCCTCGACTTCTCCACGGCGCTGACGGGCTGCCTGTTCTTCGCGCCGGCGGCTGACTTCCTCGACGACATCCCCGCGCCGCCGGCCGGGACCACGGCGGGCGCCAGCGCCCCGGCCCCGGCCGCCGGCACCGCGCGGCACCGGCCGGCCGCCCCCGCCGGCCACGGATCGCTTGGCATTGGATCGCTGAAAGGACGCGCATGAACAACCTGTACCGCGAGCTTGCCCCGATCTCGGCAGCCGCCTGGGCCAGCATCGAGGAGGAGGCCAAGCGGACCTTCTCCCTGCACTGCGCCGGGCGCAAGGTGGTCGACGTGACCGGCCCGGACGGGGCGACGCTGGCCGGCGTGGGCACCGGGCACCTGTCTGCCATTGAACCGCCCGCCGGCGGGGTCCTCGCCGGGCTGCGCGCCTGGCAGCCGCTGGTCCAGCTGCGCGTGCCGTTCACGCTGGAGCGCGCCGCGATCGACAGCGTCGAGCGCGGCGCGCAGGACGCCGACTGGCAGCCGGTGAAGGACGCCGCCCGCAAGATCGCCTTCGCCGAGGACCGCGCCATCGTCGACGGGTACGCCGCCGCGCAGATCACCGGCATCCGGGAGGCGTCGTCGAACACGCCGCTGGCGTTGCCGGGCGAGGTCCGCGACTACCCCACCGCGGTGAGCAAGGCGGTGTCCGCGCTGCGGCTGGCCGGCGTGGCCGGGCCCTTCTCGCTGCTGCTGTCGGCCGACGCCTATACCGCCGTGAGCGAGACCTCCGACCATGGCTACCCGATCCACGAGCACATCGACCGCGTCATCGACGGCGACATCATCTGGGCGCCGGCGATCAGCGGGGCGCTGCTGCTGTCCGCGCGCGGCGGTGACTTCGAGCTGCGGCTCGGCGAGGACCTGGCGATCGGCTACCTGTCCCACGACCGCGACCACGTCGAGCTGTACTTCCAGGAGTCGCTGACCTTCGCCGTCTACACCACCGAGGCGAGCATCACCATCTCCGCCTGAGGGCGCAGGCCCAGCTTCTCGCCTTATTCTCACCCGTGGAGCAAGCCGCCCGTCAATTGTCGCTTTCTATGATCGCGCGCGCCTGCACGACTTCTGAGGCGTTGCCGGGATGGGCGATCGCCATCTCGCTGACTGCAGCGGCCATTGAGGTCAACGTGACTAATGGGATTTATGTGTTTTTAGAGTTGCTAAGAATGACTTAAGCGAATTAGTTGATAGGGCTCTTGACGGGCGCTGTGTCCGGAGTGACGATAATGCGCAGTTCGTCATGGAACCGGTTCCATGCCGCGCCGCGCACCGGGAGATGCCCATGCCGCCTCCGCGACCAGCGAGGATCGCGGATGTCGCGGCGGCTGCGGGCGTCGGAGTGGGCACCGTTTCCCGGGTCATCAACGGTGCCGCCAATGTGCGCGAGTCGACCCGGGCCACGGTGCAGCAGGCGATCGAGCGGCTGGGGTACCGGCCCAGTCATCTAGCGGTGGCGCTATCGCGGGGGACGCCGCGCGCGGTGGCGATCGTGGTGCCCCACCTGACCAGCCCGTCGGTCGTCCCGAGGCTGGCCGGCGCCCTGGCGGTGCTCAGTGAGCAGGGCTATGACTCGGTGGTCTGCAACGTGGACACGCCCGCCCAGCGCGACCATCACCTCGCCGCGCTGACGGGCAGGCACCGCGCCGCCGGCGTGATCGTCGTGTCGCTGCGGCTGTCGGCGGCGCAGGCCGAGCTGTTCCGCCGCTCCGGGACCCCGCTCGTCGCGATCGACATGGTCATTCCCGGGGTGCCGCACACGGTCACCGACGACGTGGCCGGGGGCCGGATGGCGACCGGGTACCTGCTGTCGCTGGGGCACCGCAAGATCGGCTTCGTCGGGGACACGATGCGCGGCGCGGCGGCGGCCGGGCGCCTCCTGCTCGGCTTCGCCTCATCGCAACGCCGGCTGGCCGGGTACCGGCAGGCGCTGGTCGCGGCGGGAGCCGACCAGGATCCCGCGCTCGTGCGGCGCGGCCCGCACGGCCCGGCCAACGCGGAGGCGCTGGCCGCCGGGCTGCTGGCCCTGCCGGATCCGCCGACGGCGATCTTCGCGGCCTCCGACAGGCAGGCGATCGGCGTCCTGGCGGCGGCCGACCGGGGCGGGGTCAAGGTCCCCGGCGAGCTGTCGGTGATGGGCTTCGACGACATCGAGTCGGCGGCGCTGATGGGCCTGAGCACCATCCGGCAGCAGCTGTGGGAAAGCGGCGCCGAGGGCGCCCGCCGGCTCTGCGCCGTGCTGCGCGGCGACCGGGTGGTCCCGCTGCGGCAGCAGCTTTCCCTTGAGGTCGTCCCGCGGTCGAGCACGGCCCCCGTCCCGGGGGGCCGTGCCGCGCGCGCGGCTGGCCACCTCGCGACCACGAGCGATAGCGCGCTAACAGGAATAGGTCCGCAAGACGCAGGAGGTCATCAGTGATCCACGACGGAAGCGGAACGATGGCATCGCCGCGACGCGCCCGCTGGCGGGGCGCGGCCCGGCCCCGGCCCGGGACGGCACCACCGGGCCGGGCGCGCGGATCACGCTGGCGACTCG
>JAICUO010000883.1 GCA_025935815.1 Streptosporangiaceae bacterium | reverse complement strand
TGCTCGCCCAGGTGCACCCGCACTTCCGGGAGGTCATCCAGTTGCTCGCCGCGCAGGCCGCCGATGAGGCGCGCCACGTTGAGGTGTTCACCCGGCGCGGCCTGCTATCCGGCGGGCCGCTGGGAACCTCGGGTGCCGGCGGCCGCGCGTCCCTGCAGACCCTTCTCGCCGAGCCCGACTTCACCACGGCGGGGTTCTTGCTTTCGGTGCTCGGTGAGGGCACCTTCCTGGAGCTGCTGCGCTTCCTGCATTCCCACGCTCCGGACCCGGTCACCGCGGACGTGGCGCGCCTGTCGCTGCGCGACGAGGCGCGGCACGTGGCCTTCGGTGTCGCGCATACCGCGCACGCCGTCCGGGCTGATCCTGGCTACCTCGGCGTGCTGCGCAGCGCCGTCGAGCGGCGGCACGCCACGCTGCTAGACACCGCCGGGCTGAACGCCGGGGTCTTCGACGCCCTCGTGCTGCTCGCCGCCGGGTCGTGGTCACCGCAGGCCATCGGGCGAGGCTGGGCGGCCGTGCGCCGTCTCCAGGCGGACATGGATGAGGGACGGCGACGGCGCCTGGCCTACATCGGCTTCCCCGACGACGAGGCGGCCGAGATCTCGGCCCTGCACACCCGCAACTTCATGTGAGAGCGCGGTGCTCGGAACCCTCGGGTTTCCGGGGAATCTGGGGGTTAATGCGCGCCCCAGCAGATTCCGCCGGGCGCGAAGTCGCCTGACTCCGCGCCCGGCCCATCCCAGCCCTCCCCCTCCTGAGGGCCGTCCCCCAAGTGCTCGCCCGTCCGCACCTTCTTGAGACACGGAGTTTAGTGTCTCATGTACGGTGTTGGAGTAAGTTGGGGAAACAATCCCCTCATATGGTGGCAAATGGGGCGGGTGACACCATGACGACCCGGCCGGATCGGGTGCCAGCGGACGAAGTCAGGCAGCGCATGCTGGACGCGGGGCGGGATATGGCCCTGGAGGCGGGCGCCGCGCTGACCATCGAGCACTTGCGGCTGGAGCAGGTCATCCAGCGCGCTCGCGTGCCGCGCAGCTCGGCCTACCGGGCGTGGCCTTACAAAGAGGACTACATCGATGACCTGCTGAGCTACCTGGCCGGCCCCGGAAGCTGGTTCAGCGACCGGCCGGTCCTGGCGCCCGAGACGTTCGCCGCGGTCCAGCAGATCCTCGACGGCAACCACGCGCTGGTGGCCTCGGCCGAGGGACGGCGGGCGCTGCTGCTGGAGGTAGTCCGGGTGACGTCGGCGGCCAACTACCACATGCTCAGCGACAGCGGCCCCTGGCGGCTGCACATGGCGCTGATCGCCACGCTGGGGTCAACGCGCAGCGGCACCGCGCGCACGAAGATCGCCGCTGCCCTGGAGGAGGCGCAGGCGACGTCGCGGGGCTCGATGGTGGCGATGTTCGACTTCCTGGCCGCGCGGATCGGGCTGCGGATGCGCGACCCGGCCCGCACCGTGGAGCACCTGCAACTCGCGGGCGGGCTGCTCGTGCAGGCCCTGGCGCTGCGCAACACCCAGGTGCGGGCGGCGACCGAGGACGGCCCGCGCCCGGCCGCGCTGCACGTGGACGGGCTGCTCAACACGCCGCTCCCGGGCCCGGGGCTGCACGGCGGGACGGCCCCGTGGACGCTGGCCGCGTTCGCCTACCTCGGCGTCCTGGACTCCTTCGCCGAGCTCGACCCGGACTTCGTCCCGCCGCCGCCGGCCGGGGCAGCCGCCCCCGCCGCCCCCACCGGGGCAGCCGCCCCCGCCGCCCCCACCGGGGCAGCCGTCCCGGCGGACCGCACGTAGTCTGGTAAGCCGGGGCATCCCGGGCGGGTCGGAAGGCGGCGAGGTCCATGGCCGGGCGCACGGTGCGGCGGCGAGTGCTACGGGTGACGCTCCCGGCCAGGGAGCCAGCGACTAGCGCGCCTCCGGTGGCTACCGCACCCGCCGCCACGATGGCGCCGCGCGCGGACTTCCTCGCGGCCGAGGAGCCGCTGGGGATCCGGGTGGACGGCACCGCCTTGACGATGACGATGCGCACGCCCGGCGATGACGTCGAGCTGGCGGCGGGCTTCCTGGTCGGCGAGGCGATCATCCGCTCGCCGCGGGACATCGCCGAGATCAAGTTGTGCGATGGCACCTCCTGCGGGCATGACGACCACGACGAGGCCGAGATCGGCAACATCGCCGACGTGCGACTCGCGCCGGGAGTGACGCTCCCAGCGGGCGCCCGGCGCAACTTCATGACGACCTCGGCCTGCGGGGTGTGCGGCAAGACGTCCATCGCCGACATCTGCGTGCTGCCGCGGGCCGCGCTGGCCGACGACGACACCCGGTTCTCCCCCGCGGTCCTGGCCACGCTGCCGGACCGGCTGCGGGAGGCGCAGCGGGTCTTCTCCAGGACCGGGGGGCTGCACGCGGCGGGGCTGTTCACCCCGTCCGGTGACCTGATCGTCGTCCGCGAGGACGTCGGCAGGCACAACGCGGTCGACAAGGTCGTCGGGTGGGCGCTGCGCGAGGGCCGGCTGCCGCTGACCGGCACGACGCTGCAGGTGTCGGGCCGCGCCTCGTTCGAGCTCGTCCAGAAGGCGCACATGGCCGGCATCGCG
>JAICUO010000490.1 GCA_025935815.1 Streptosporangiaceae bacterium | reverse complement strand
CAGCAGCGCCGCCGATGCGGTAGTAGCGGCCGTGAGCAACGAGGTGAGCCTCACCGATTCTCCTCCACGTGGACCAAGAGGGACGAACCTGGACAGGTCGTCCCTGCCCCCGCCTGGCCCCCCTTGGCCCAGGCTGCCCAAACCGTAAGTCCTGGTGCCACCAGAAGGAAAGAGGCACGCCGCCTCTGCGGCCCTCTCGTTGCACAATCGCGATCAAGGAATCACGCCTGTAACGGCCCGGATTGTCAGTTTTACGCGTCCGGCCGCATGTCACCGTGACTTCCTTCGCCTGCTGCCCCGCCGGGCTCTCGATCATCCGGTGGCGGTACGGCCTTCCGCGCTCAGCGCGATGGGGAACTCCAGCGTCACGGTCAGGCCGCCGCCGGGGGTCTCGCTGAGCCGCGCGGTGCCGCCGTTGGAGGTGACCAGCCGGTGCACGATGGCCAGGCCCAGGCCGGTGCCGTTCGGGCTGGCGGTGAAGAAGCGCATGAACGCCCGGGCGCGCTCGTCGGCCGACATGCCAGGGCCGTCGTCCGCCACGACCAGCCGGGTGCCCGCCTCGGTCGGCGATACGGTCACGGTGACCAGGCCGCCCTCGTCCAGCGCCTCGATCGCGTTGGCCAGCAGGTTGTCCAGGATCTGCTCCAGGTGCCCGGCGCCCACCGCGATCACGGCGGCGCCGGGCACGTTCGCCGCCTCGCCCGGCTCCATCAGCAGCTTCACGCCCGCGCCGTCGGCGACCGGGTGCCAGGCCGCCACCCGCTCGGCGGCGGCCGGCACCACGTTGATGATGACTCGCTGCTCGGTCAGCGACTCGGCCCGGGCCGCCGCCAGGAGCCCGTCCACCAGCCGGGACAGCCGGGCGATCTCGCCCTGCGCCCCGGCCAGCTCAGCCGCCGCGGCGGGGCCGGAGTCGACCGCGAGCAGGTCGATCCGCAGCCGCAGCGCGGCCAGCGGCGTGCGTAGCTGATGGGACACGTCGGCCAGCATGGCCCGGTGACCATGCACGAGCGTCTCCAGGCGGCCGGCCATCATGTTGAACGTGGCCGCCATCCGGCGTATCTCGGACGGGCCGGACCCGGTGCTGGCCCGGACGGCCAGGTCCCCGTCGGCGAGCCGCCGCGCCGCGCCGTCCATGGTGACCAGCGGGCGGTTCACCCAGCGGGCGAAGGTGATGGCGATCGCGGCCGCGGCCAGCATGGCGGTGGCCGCCAGCAGGCCCAGGTACAGCCACAGCGCACTGGTGCTGTCGTTGAGCTGGCCGGTCGGCCGCTCCAGCATCACCATCCCGATCGGGTTGTCGCTGTGGATCTTGTCGTTCCAGATCGGCTCGGCGACGATCACCCGGGTCTTGGTGACCTGGGTGGACGGCTCGCTCTGGGCCATGGACTGGGCCAGCAGGTGCCGCCAGGGGGCCGGCAGGTCGCCGCGCCCGATGACGGCGTGGCCGTGGGCGTCCAGCACCAGTACCCCGTAGCCTTGCCGGGCGTAGTCGCCGAGCGTCGTGCGCAGCGCCGCGTTGCTCGTGTTGGCGGTGATCGGCTCCTCGGCGATCGCGGCGACGGAGTGAGCGGTCTGCTCGGTGGCGTAGACGTAGGACTGCTGGTCGTGCGAGGTCGCCTTCAGCGCGAGCGGCACCACCGCGGCGACCAGCACCGCCGCGGTCAGCGCCAGGATCGCTAGCAGGATGCGGCGGGTCACCAGTGCGCCCGCTTACTCACTGATCGGCGAGCCGGAAGCCGTGCCCGTAGACGGTCTCGATCAGCGTGTGGTCGCCGAGCTTGCGGCGCAACGCGGCGAGGTGGACGTCGAGCACCTTGGTCGGCCCGTACCAGTGCTCGTCCCACGCCCGCTCGATGATCTCCTGCCGGCTGACCAGCCGGCCAGGGTCGGTCGCCAGGCACTCCAGGATCGCGAATTCCTTGGGGGTGAGCGCCACGTCGTTACCCGACACCGTCACCTTGCGGGTGCGCAGGTCCACGGTCAGCGGCCCGTGTCGCAGCACCTCACCCGTCCCGGCCCGCTGCCCGCGCCGCAGAACCGCGCGGATCCGCGCCAGCAACTCCGCGAGCCCGAACGGCTTGACCAGGTAATCATCGGCGCCCTCGTCGAGCGCGAGCACCCGGTCGGCTTCCTCGCCGCGCGCGGTAACCACGATGATCGCCGCCTGCGACTGCTGGCGCAGCCGCCGGCAGACATCAACGCCGTCAATGTCGGGCAATCCCAGGTCGAGCAGGACGACGTCGGGCACCGGCCGCTGGAGCGCCTCGGCGCCGTACGCCACGCTCTCGGCCGTGTACCCGGCCCGGTCCAGGCCTCGCACAAGCTGGGTGGCGATGCCCGGGTCGTCCTCTACCACCAGCACATGGGTCACGAATACAAGGTAAGCCGTCTGTCGCGCAGCGGCGACATTCCTGGCCAGACTCTTAAACGCCGCCGGGAAATTCGCCCGAATATTTACTATTGCCAAAGATTTACGCCCGGTCCTGGCCGGCTCCAGCCGCCAGCCAGCAACTCCACCGCAATACCGCCGCCCGTGACACGTCGGCGCATCCGCAGCGGCCATGGTTGCCCCGGTGGCGAAGTTGGCGCATCGTGGTGATCATGACGATCGACTGGGCGGGGCTGCGCCTCGCCGCCGTCACCGCCGCCAGGCGGGCCCACGCGCCCTACTCGCGGCTGCGGGTCGGCGCGGCCGGGCTGACCTCCGACGGGCGGGTGGTGACCGGCTGCAACGTTGAGAACGCGTCCTATGGCCTGACCCTGTGCGCCGAGTGCGGCCTGGTGTCCGCGCTGCACGCGACCGGGCCCGCGGAGCGCGAGGATGCCAGCCCGGCGCTCATCGCGGTCGCCGTGGTCGCCGGAGACGGAGACCCGCTCCTGCCGTGCGGCCGCTGCCGCCAGCTGCTCCTGGAGGCCGGCGGCCCGCGCCTGCTCGTCGACACCGCCCAAGGCCCCGTCACGCTGGACGTCCTCCTCCCCGCCGCGTTCGCCGCCAATGACCTGGCCGCCCGCAGCGAGCAGGGCTAACGGGCCGGCTGGCGGGAGCGGGCGAGCCCGCCGCCGGTAACCGGCTATATAGAAAATTTGTAGTGATTAACGGTTGGTCATTGGGGTAGCAGTGATATAGCCCTGATCCGACGGCGGGCGGGGCCAGTGCAGACCGGGCGGGGGACGGTCGGGAAGGACCCCGATGGCGCACAGTCCCCACGAAGCCCAGGCCCCGGTTCCCGAGGGCGACCTGCACCGGCGGCAGGTGCGGCTCGCCGCCGTCTCCAGCGTGATCGGCACCTCGATCGAGTGGTACGACTTCTTCCTGTACGGCACGGCCGCGGCGATCGTCTTCCCGTCCGTCTTCTTCCCCGATTCCAGCACCTACTCCGGGACCCTGGAGTCCTTCGCCACCTACGCGGTGGGGTTCGCCGCCCGGCCGGTGGGCGCGGCGATCTTCGGGCACTGGGGCGACCGCCTGGGCCGCAAGGCCACGCTGATCGTCACGCTGCTCATGATGGGGATCGCCAGCGCCCTCGTCGGCGTGCTTCCGGGCGCGTCATCGATCGGCATCGGAGCCCCGATCCTGCTGGTGGTACTGCGGGTCTTCCAGGGAATCGCGGTCGGCGGTGAGTGGAGCGGGTCGGTGCTGCTGTCGATGGAGTGGGGCAAGCAGCGCCGGCGAGGGCTGATGGCGAGCCTCCCGCAGGCCGGCGTGCCCATCGGGCTGCTGCTGGGCACCGGGGCGATGACGGCGATCGCGCTGGCGAACGAGGCCGCGTTCAAGGCGTGGGCGTGGCGGATCCCGTTCCTGGCCAGCCTGGTCCTCGTGGCCATCGGCCTGTGGGTCAGGCTGAAGGTGATGGAGACCCCGATGTTCGCCCGCCTCACCGCGCGGCAGGAGGTGGCGCGCGTCCCGGTCGCCGAGGTCGTCCGCAAGCACCCGAAGGAGATCCTGGCCAGCGCGTTCCTGCGGATGTCGGAGCAGGCTCCCTTCTACATCTACACCACGTTCGCGCTGGCCTACATCAAGAAGGACCTGAGCCAGGGGGAGAGCCTGGCGCTCGGCGCGGTCAGCGTGGCCGCCGCCGTCGAGCTCATCCTCATCCCCACCTTCGGCAGCCTGTCCGACCGGCTGGGCAGGCGCAGGGTGTACGCCACCGGGGCGGTGCTCATGGCGGTCGCCGCGTTCCCGGCCTTCCTGCTGCTCAACACCAAGGCGGCCGGGCTGATCATCCTCGGGGTGGTCATCCTCGCGATCCCGCACTCCATGCAGTACGGCCCCCAGTCCTCCTACATCGCCGAGAGCTTCCCGACCAGGCTGGCCTACGGCGGCAGCGGCCTGGGCTACCAGTCGGCGTCCCTGATCGCCGGCGGGCCGGCGCCGTTGCTGGCGACCTGGATGCTGCCCAACTTCGGCTGGCAGGCCATCAGCGTCTACATCATCGCGTGCGCGGTGCTCACGCTAGCGGCGGTCGCCCTGCTGCCTGACCGCCGCCACCTTGACCTCACCCTCCCCGCCCCCGCCGCCACCGCGGGCCACCCGGTCAGCGGCTGACGGGCTCCCCAAGGCTCACATCCAGCGCAAGACCCACACCCGGCACCCTGTTCCCCGGAGCGGTGCCGGGGAACATACCCCCTATGCCGGACGTCGTTTCACTCATCCGAGTCAAGCGGGATAACGAGCGGGCACTGACGGGCGCGGAGATCGGCTGGCTCTTTCGCGCCTACCTCGCGGGCGAGATCGCCGATGAGCAGATGGCCGCCCTGCTCATGGCGATCTACTTCAACGGGCTGGACGGGGCCGAGCTCCGCGCGTGGACCGGCGAGATGATCGCCTCCGGCGAGCGGCTGGACCTGTCCGCGATCGCCCGGCCGACCGTGGACAAGCACTCCACCGGCGGCGTCGGCGACAAGGTCTCGCTGATCCTCGCGCCGCTGGTCGCCAGCTGCGGGGCGGCGGTGCCCATGCTGTCCGGCCGCGGCCTCGGGCACACCGGGGGGACGCTGGACAAGCTGGAGTCGATCCCCGGCTTCCGGGTCGCTCTCGACGGCGGCACGCTGCGCGAGGCACTGGCCAAGGTGAACGCGGTGATCGTCGCGGCCGGGCCGGGCCTGGCGCCCGCTGACCGCAGGCTCTACGCGCTGCGCGACGTGACCGGCACGGTCGAGTCGATCCCGCTGATCGCCAGTTCGATCATGTCCAAGAAGATCGCCGAGGGCACCAGCGCGCTCGTGCTCGACGTCAAGACCGGTTCCGGCGCGTTCATGACGGACCCGGCGCGGGCCACGCGACTAGCCGCGACCATGGTCGCCCTCGGGATCGAGCACGGCGTGCGCACCCGGGCGCTGATCACCCGGATGGACACGCCTCTCGGCCGCGCGGTCGGCAACGCGCTGGAAGTCGGGGAGGCGGTCGCCGCGCTGCAAGGCGACGGCCCGGCCGACCTGATGGAGGTCACGCTCGCGCTGGCGCGGGAGATGCTAGACCTCGCGGGCCTTCCCGACGCGGACCCGCAAGCGGCGATCGCCAGCGGCCGCGCCTATCACGCCTGGCGGGAGATGGTCCGGGTCCAGGGCGGCGATCCGGACGCCCCGTTGCCGGCGGCGAGCGAGGTATCGGCGGCACTGCCCGCCCCGCGTACCGGGTACCTCACCAGGCTGGACGCGCTTTCCGTGGGCGTGGCCGCCTGGCGGCTGGGGGCGGGCCGCGCCCGGAAGGAAGACTCCGTCGATCACGCGGCCGGAATCCGGCTGCTGGCCAAGCCCGGCGACTATGTCCAGGAGGGGCAGCCGCTCGTTGAACTGCACGCGGAGGCCCAAAGTCGTTGGGCGGACGCGAGAGCGGCCCTGGCGGAAGCTGTTACGGTGGGCAGCGAGCCGCCGCCGGCAGCCACGGCGGTGATCGGTCGCGTGGGGGAGCGAGACGTTGAGCGAAGCCGTGAGCCCGGCAGTTGACGAGATACGCAGGGCGCCCAAGGTACTACTGCACGATCACCTCGATGGCGGCCTGCGGCCGTCGAGCATTATCGAGCTCGCCCTTGAGCACGGGTACGGCGACCTGCCCAGCGCTGACCCGGACGACCTGGGCAAGAT
>JAICUO010000050.1 GCA_025935815.1 Streptosporangiaceae bacterium | reverse complement strand
GCAGTTGTTCGTCGGCCCGTAGGCACTTTCCGGCATGAACAAGAACGTGCGCGCGGTCATCCGCCCCCCAGCCATGTGTAACTCACCTGGCGGGAGGTTACCGGAGGCGCCGGATTTACGACAGCGCCTGGGTATCCGGGGCGGGACTCCCCCCGACAGCGCTGCCCCCGATCGCACCCCCGACGGCACCTCCGCCCGCACTGCCCCCAACGCCGTGCGGCCGGGTGACGCCGTTCGGCTCCGGGCCGGCCAGGCCCGGGGTTTCGGGGAAGGCAGGGTCGGGGTCGGCCGCGCTAATGTCGGGATCGCTCGGGCCCCGGTAGGAGAAGTTCAGGTGCGGCAGGCTGGGGTGCGGCAGGCTGGGGTGCGGCAAGGTGATCGCGCCGTGCGGGCGCAGGTGCGTCAGGGCGGGCGCCCGCGCGACGAGGATGACCCCGGCGACCAGGGCCGCGATCCCACCTGCCTGCAGCGCCAACTGGAGGGGCACGACCTGGATCCGGTCGCCGAAAACGATGATGCCCAGCAGGATTCCCACGAGTGGCTCACCGGCCGAGATGGCCGGCAGCGACAGCTGCAGCGGGCCGGCGTTGAACGCGCTCTGCATCAGCCAGATGCCGACCGCGCCCGCGCCGACCAGGGCGTACGGCGCCCAGGACGTGAACAGGGCGCTGATCCCGCCTGATTGCAGGGTCTCCAGCGTCTGCCGGGTCAGCGCGTCCTGGATGCCGAACACCAGGCCCGCCGCGACGCCCGTCAGCAGGGCACGCGACCGGCCCTGGCGGCGGCGGCCGAGCGGGACGCAGGCGACCGCTAGCGCGGCGATCGCCGCGGCGGCCGGCCAGTGCGAGAACGAGCCGAACGAAAGGCCGATCGGCTTGGCTGACCGGGCCGAGGACAACAACCCGACGCCCACGCACAAGACGGCGGCGCCGGCGACCTCCCACGCACGGACCGCGCGGCGCGGCCTGGCCGGCTTGACGGCACCGGCTGGCCCAGGCCAGCCGCGGGCCGCAGGGCCGGGCGGCCGGGAGGCAGGCGCGGCGCGACCTGGCGGGGAGCCGGGCGCGGCGTGGCCGGGTGCCGGCGGCCCGGGGGGCACCCGCTGGGCGCGCATCGACAGCGGGACCGCGAGCACCAGCGCCCAGATCAGGTTGGTGGTCAGCAGCGGCTCGACGACCGACAGCGTGAGGTGGCCGATCGACCAGGCGGCGAGCACCTGGCCGCCGATCATGGCGAGGATGCCGGCCAGCCAGCGCGGGGTCCTCAGCAGGTCAGCCATCAGCCGCAGGCTAAGGAAGCGAGAATCGGGCTCCCGCTCGGCCACGTTCTGCTGCAGCACGAACCCGATTCCGATCAACAGCGCGGCGAGCAGGGTCGTCCCGTAGTCGAGGCTCATGTCGACATCCACGGTCCGCTAACCCGCTAGTCCGGCACATGGTCGTATGGTAGCCGGGCTTTGCCGGCGCGTTGTCAAGGCACGACCGGCCGTAGCTAGTGACCCCCTGAGCTGCCCCATGAGGTCACCCCTACCCAGCCGAGCGGGAGCATGCTCCCCAGACTCAATCATTATCAGCCACAAAATGATAACCACGCACCGTAGTCGCAGCATTTCAATGCCTGCGTGACGGGCGGTTTATCACTAGCTGATACCTTCATTCCCACCTTCGGTTCGGGCGGCGGGGGCAGTACAATCATGAGATCATCAGCGCGTAGTCGCGCATGATTGCAATTCTGAGGGAGTGCCAAGGTGGGGGACGTAAAGGGTGGGGCGAGGTCGGCGCGCGCCGGTACCAGAGCCACCAGTGTGAAGACCGGGATCCGACGGCGGGCCGTAGGCACGCGCGACCGGATCATTAGCTACCTAGGATCGATCACCGATATCTCCGACCCGGGAGGCATGGCGAGCACCAAGCTCGCTGAGGCGGTCGGCTATCCGGGGTCAAGCGTCGCGTTCGCGCAGCTGCTATCGGGCATGGAACGCGACGGCCTGATCTCACGCGAGGTCCGCGGCAAACGGACTTACCGCATCATCCTCGCCCCGGGCGTGCACCCGGGCGAGGTCTCGCCCAGCCGGGTTCCGGCCGGCTCCGGCTACGCGCAGGTGGGCGTTGCTTCCGGCGCCGCCCGGGGCCGCGTCGCGCAGGTCGCCAAGGCCGACGTCGCGGCCGCGGACTTCGACTACGACGAGCTGGCCCGCAGGCTGCTCGTCCAGGTGATCCGGCGGCTAGCCACGCCCCCGGAGGGCCAGGAGGAAGTCGTCGCCGACCTGGAGCGCGAGCTCGCCATGGCGCGTACCCGCGCCAGTTCGCTCACCGCCGAGAACCGCAAGCTGCGTGAGCAACTCAGCCTCGCGCGCTTCAGCCTGGACCAGGCTCGGCAGGGCCTGGACCTGGGCGATCTTGACCTGGAGCGGCGGGCGCTGAACCAGGGCGGCCCCGTCGGGGAAGAGCTCAGCGATGCCGAGGTGGTGCTGCTCGAGCGCCTGGTCTCGGCGCCCCGGGACGCCGTGGAAGAGGAAATCCAGCCGGGCGCGACCGCATTATTGGCTGGGGTGCACGTGAACCCGGAGGGTTGGCGTGCACCCCAGCCCAGGCTACGGCGGGAGGCCGCACGAGGCAGGGGGCCTGGGGGATTGGTGTTCATATCCCCCAGATAAAACAGATCGGACGGCGAGCAGGCCGCGCAGCGAGCTGTCCAGGTGGCGCAGGGCCGCGTCAGCGGCCCCCTCGGCGTCCCCGGCGATGACCGCGCGCAGGATTTCCTCGTGCTCGGAGTTCGCCTCATCCAGTCGCTGGTCCGCGCTGGCCAGGATCGACTGGCGGACGAACCCGGAGGCTAGCCCGCGCAGCTCGGTGAGGATCGCCCCGAGCCGCGGACCGCTGCCAAAGTTCTCGATGAGGACGTGGAACGCCATGTTGTAGTCCGCCCACCGTGGCCCGACCGGCTCTGTCCGCATGAGTGCGACTAGTTCGACGGCCTCGAGCACCTGCTCGCGGGTGGCGATCGCGGCTGCCCGCGCGGTGGCCATCGGCCCCAGCAGCTTCCAGATCTCGTAAACCTCGACAAGCTCGGCGCGGGTCAGCGGCGGAGGGGCGGACGCAAAGGCCGGCGCGTTGTCTGGGCGCACGCCGTTTGGGGCAGTCGGCATGTGGCTATTGTGGCCGCACGACGGCGCGCGGTCCACCACTAGGCGACAAAGATCAATTTCGGTGCGGCTTTGGTCGACCAATCAGCCGATACGCCGCAGCCCAGCACGGTGCTCCGCGGCCGTGTGCAGGTAGTTCCGCATGGCGCGCTGGATCCGGCCGGGGTCGATCCCGCTGCGCTTGACCACCCCGGGCACTCCGGCGATCAGCGACGCCGGGGGGACGATGAAGCCCTCGGCGACCAGGGCGGCGGCGGCCACGATGGACCCCGCGCCGATGACCGAGCGGTTCAGCACGACGGCCCCGGAGCCGATCAGGCACCCGTCCTCCACCACGCACCCTTCCAGGTGCGTGTTGTGCCCCACCACGCACTCCGCCCCGATCACCGTGTCCTCCCGCGCCGTGCAGTGCACGATCGTCCCGTCTTGCACCGAGGTGCGCGCGCCGACCCGGATCCTCCCGTGGTCCGCGCGCAGGACGGCACCCGGCCACACCGATGCCTGGCTGGCCAGGGTCACCCGCCCGATCACGACCGCGTCGGGGTGAACGTAGGCATCCGGATCAATATCGGGCACGTGGTCGCCAAGAGCGTAGATCGGCACGCGAAAACGGTATCGTGCAAACCGTGGCCGACAGCACGCCGGGTGAGGACTCCAGCAGCGAAGACTCCAACGCAGACCCGAAGATAACCAAGCTGCTGGCCGCCGCCGTTTCCGGGATCGGCGGCACCGAGCGCTCCGGGCAGACGCTCATGGCCCACTGCGTCTGGGCGGCGATGGAGAACGGGGACCACCTCGCGGTGCAGGCGGGGACCGGGACCGGGAAGTCGCTGGCCTACCTGGTCCCGGCGTTCCGGCTCGCCGCGGACGGGCGCGGCCCGATCGTGGTCTCCACGGCGACGATCGCGCTGCAGCGGCAGCTCGTCGACCGGGACCTGCCCCGGCTCGCGGAGGCGCTGCGCGAGCCGCTGGGCCGCGCGCCGCGGTTCGCGATCTTCAAGGGCCGCGGCAACTACGTCTGCAAGCACAAGCTGCGGACCGCGCCTGAGGATTCAGACTCCGTTCTTTTCAGCCGGGACGCCGCCAGCGGCGGCGGTTCCGCTGGCGGGATGGGCGCGCACGTCAAGCGGCTCAACGAGTGGGCGGAGCGAACGTCGACCGGAGATCGCGACGAACTCGTCCCCGGCGTGCCCGACCTGGCGTGGCGGCAGGCCTCGGTCACCGCGCGCGAGTGCATCGGCGCCAGCAAGTGCGGGTTCGGCCAGAAGTGCTTCGCCGAGCGCGCCAAGCGGGCCGCCGCCGAGGCCGACATCGTGGTCACCAACCACGCGCTGCTGGCGATCGACGCGCTCGGCGACGGCATCTTGCCCGAGCACGACGTGGTGATCGTCGATGAGGCGCACGAGCTCGTGGACCGGGTCACGTCGGTCGCCAGCGGCGAGCTGTCGGTCAGCCTGATCGAGATCGCGCAGCGCCGGACCGGGAAGATGGCCCCCGACGCGGAGACCGTCCGGCTCGCCGACGCGGGCGCGGCCTTGTCTCCGTTCCTGTCCGCACTGCCCGCGGGCCGGATGGACGCGCTCGATCCGGGCCTGGCGACGGCGCTGGAGGGGCTACGCGACGCCGCGCAGGCGTGCGCGCACGAGGTGCGCAAGCACGCCGACGCCGAGGGCGGGCTCGACGCCGGCCAGCAATCGGCGGCGCAGCTCGCGCTGGTCGTCCTCGATGACATCGCGGCGACCGCCGAACGGGTCGGGCTGTCCTTCGAGGAGGAGCTTGAAGAGCGTGAGGAAGTCGCCTGGATCGAACGGTCCGACAACGTGCCGGCCGCGCTCCGCGTGGCCCCGCTGGAGGTCGCGCAGGAGCTAGCGGAGCACCTGTTCGGCGGGCGCACCGTGATCCTCACGTCGGCCACGCTGACCTTGGGCGGCTCCTTCGAGCCGCTGGCCAAGCGGTGGGGCCTGGACACGGCGAGCAAGGGCCACGAGTGGGACGGCATCGACGTCGGCTCGCCGTTCACGCACGGCAAGAGCGGCATCCTCTACGTGGCACGCCACCTGCCGCCGCCCGGCCGGGACCGGCTGTCCGATGAGTACCTGCAAGAGCTGTGGGAGCTGATCCAGGCGGCCGGCGGGCGCACGCTCGGCCTGTTCTCGTCCATGCGGGCCGCTAAGCAGGCGACCGCCGCGCTGCGCGACTCGCTGAAGTTCCCGCTGCTGTGCCAGGGGGACGACGCGACCGGGCTGCTGGTCAAGCAGTTCGCCGCGGACGAGCCGACGTGCCTGTTCGGCACGCTGTCGCTGTGGCAGGGCGTTGACGTCCCCGGGCCGTCGCTGCGCCTGGTGGCCATCGACCGGATTCCCTTCC
Organism: Streptosporangiaceae bacterium; assembly: GCA_025935815.1. Lineage (GTDB taxonomy): Bacteria > Actinomycetota > Actinomycetes > Streptosporangiales > Streptosporangiaceae > Trebonia. The sequence goes on along the minus strand of JAICUO010000050.1, from coordinate 14,320 downwards.
CCCGGCCTGATGACCCGCTGGCGTCGGCGCGATCGCGGGCGGCGGAGGCACGCGGCGAGAACGGGTTCATGGAGGTGTCGGCCGCGCACGCCGCGCTGCTGCTCGCGCAGGGCGCGGGACGGCTGCTGCGCTCGTCCGGCGACCGCGGTGTCGTTGCCGTCCTTGACCCGCGGCTGGTCACCAAGCGGTACGGCGAGTACCTGCGGGCGTCACTGCCGCCGTTCTGGCAGACCACCGACCCTGAAATCGCCCGCGGAGCGCTGCGCAGACTTGCGGGGGAGCATCAGCCAGGCAGTCCCAAAGCGTCGAACTGATGGCGCTCCCACAGGCGCATCGAGGTTCCCTCCGGGTAGGGGTCCACGCCGGGCGAGCGGCCGTAGATACGGGTCAGCCGCCGCTGGGTCCCGTAGACCGGCCAGCCGGGCTCACCGCAGCCGGCGAAGGCCAGCCACTCGGCGCGCATCAGGTCGCCCAGCGCGATGAAGTCCGGTGGCGGCTTCGGCCCGGCCAGCATGACGTTGATCCCGGCCTGGTCTTCATCAGGGGATGAGTCCCCTTCGATCCCCCGCCAGCCCCAGACCAGCGGGACATCCAGCGCGTGGCAGGCCCCGAGTGCCTCCGGTGCCACCGGCGCCGGGTAGGTGAGCTCGTACAGGAACGTCCGCCCGCCCGCAGCCGCGTGCGCTTGCGCGAGGTGCAAGCTGGGCATCCGGAACAGCCAGTCGGAGAAGACGCGCTCGTAAAGCCCCTCCGCCGACAGGCCAGGATAGGCGTCGCGGTAGGCCTCGGGTCCGGACGGGCCGGGCGCGAACGCGGCGAGCGCCTCGCCCGCCTCGGCGTCGGTGATCCGCCCGGACTGACCATCGGAGGCGATGAACAGCTTGTACTCGTCCCGGTTGTGGCCGACGAGAAGGTCGATGTCGCGGGCGTCGCCGGATAGCAGGGCGCGCCACGGGGCGCGGGGCAGCACCTCGCCGTCCACGACCGGCGAGAACGGGGTGACGGTCAGCGCTACCGGGCCCCACTGCCCGTATCCGCGGATGGCCGCCGTCACCGCCATCTGCGCTTCGACCAGGCGCTCGGGCGATGCCGCGGCCAGCTGGGCAGTCGTTGCGGCGAGTCCGGCCTGGGCGGCGATCGCGCGGGTGATGTCACCGGCCAGGCTGGTGGTGAAGAACGTGCCCGGCACGCTCTGCGCGATCGCCCGGCGAAACAGCCCGCGCGCCAAGGGCATGGCCAGCAGCGCCGCGATGATCCCGGCCCCGGCGGACTCCCCGAACACGGTCACGTTCGCCGGGTCACCGCCGAAGCCGGCGATGTTGTCCGCGACCCAGCGCAGCGCCGCGACCACGTCGAGCAGCCCCCGGTTACCCGGGGCGCCGGGGATGTGCGCGAACCCCTCCACGCCGAGCCGGTAGTTACAGGTCACCACCACCGCGCCCTGCCGGGCGAACGCGAAGCCGTCATAGCCGGGCTCGCTGGCGCTGCCGAAGATGTACGCGCCGCCGTGCACCCACACGAGCACCGGCAGCCCGCCCCCGGCCTGGCTCGCGGTACCGGTGGCGGCGCCCGGGTCCGCGGTCCAGACGTTGAGGGTGAGCCAGTTTCCGTCGTCGGTCGCTGGTCCCGGCGCGACCGAGGCCCCGGGGAACTGCGCCTGCGGGGCGACCGGGCCGAACCGCACCGCGTCGAGGACGCCGTCCCAGGGAGCGGCCGGGCGCGGAGCCTGAAACCTCAGGTCCCCGACCGGGGGACTCGCGTAGGGGATGCCGCGAAAGACCGCTACCTCGCCGGCGCCCGCTCCCCCCGCCCATCGGCCGCGGACCCAGCCCGCGGTGGTCCGCCTTTCCGGCCCAGCAGTGCCTACCGGGGACTCGGCAGCGGCCATCGAGGCGACCTCCCGCTACATCGACGGAGCGTTTAGGTGCTACGAATCATTTAACAGGATCAAGGACGACAACGGGGATCTTGCGCGGTGCGGCTTTGCGCTCGTACTCAGCGAAACGGGGGACGCGCTTCTTCTGCCTTTCCCAGATCACGTCCCGCTCGGCCGGCTCGGCGACTCGCGCCGTCACCGGGACCGTCTCCATGCCGATCTCGATGATTGTCTTCGGGTTGGCGACCACGTTGCGTAGCCAGTCGGGGTTCGCCGGCGATCCCGCCCGCGAGGCGAAGACGGCGTAACTGTCCCCCACCATCTGGTAGGCGAGCGGGCTGATCCGCTCGGTCCCGCTCGTCTCACCGGTATGGTGCAACAAGAGGAGATCCGACCCGGCGAACATGCCTCCCAGCTTGCCGCCGTTAGCCCGGTACTCCTCGACGATCTTGGCGTTGAAGTCATCGGTACCGGATGATGACCTGCCGGTATCCGATCGGATGCTCTCTGTCACAGACCCCAGTCTAGGAAGTCGAACATGAAACCGCCACGGAGATTGGATGAGCTGGCTTTTTATGAATCTTTGTCGCCGTTGCGCGGGTCTTTGGAGATTGATGGCGACTATGACAGCGTGCTAATTACCGAGGATTCGCTGGACGGCGGGGTCGTCAATGACCTCACCTTGTCGGGGTCGCGCTTCGTCGAGTGCGCGGTTACCGGCGTGACATTCGACGGGACGTCTCTGCGCCGCTGCCGGATCTCGGACATGTGGTTCGGCGAGACCCGGTTCGTCGCCGCCGACATCGCCGAGTCCACTCTGCTCGACGCCTGGCTATCCGGCTGCGTCCTGGCCGGGGTGCAGGCGTTCTCCACCCTGCTGCGCCGGGTGACGTTCCGCAACTGCAAGCTCGACTCGGTCAATTTCCGGGACGCGACCCTGACCGACGTGACCTTCGAGGACTGCGTGCTGCGCGATCCCGATTTCGCGGGCGCGAGGCTCACCAGGGTCCGCTTCCCCGGCTGCACCCTGTCCGGCGCGGCCTTCACCAAGGCCACCTGCTCCGCGGTGGACCTGCGCGGTGCGACCCTGGGCATTACCGTCGGCTACGACGCCCTGCGCGGCACGACGATCGACTCGCTGCAGCTCATGGCCCTGGCCCCGCTGCTGGCCCACCACCTGGGCATCACGGTCAAGGACTAGTGGCCACCCTCGGCTATCCCCCGCATGATCGCGGCGAAGGCATCGCCGCGGTCGCGGTAGTCGCGGAAGCGGCCGAAGCTGGGGGCGGCCGGCGACAGCAAGATGACGCCCCCAACGGGGGAATCGCCAGCCGCGGAGCGGGTCCACCGATGCGCTTGATGCACCGCGGCCGGCAGGTCCGGGCAGTCGATGACGCCCGCCAGCCCGGTGCTGTCTGGCTCGGACGCCGTGAGCGCCGTCTTCTCCTTGAAGACCTCGCTGATCCGGGGGCCACTGTCGGGCAGGGTCAAGACGAGGGTCGGGGCCGGGCGGGCGAGGACGCCCCCGGCAAGCTCCGCGTAATCGATGCCGCGGTCCTGGCCGCCGACGATGAGGGCCACCGGCCGGCCGGGGAAGGCGTCAAGGGCGGCCAGCGTGGGCAGCACGTTGGTGGACAGGCTGTCGTCCACGAACGTGACGCCATCCACCACGCCGATTGTCGCCAGCCGGTTCGGCAGCCCCACGTAGCCCTCGGCCGCCGCGCGCATCGCCTCGTCGTCGTCGGCGCCCGGTATGCCAAGGGCGCGCAGGCAGCCGCGGGCGATCAAGGCGTTGCGCCGGTTATGCCGCCCCGGCAGGCCAAGGGCGTCCATCCAGGTCGCGTCCGGGTCGTCGGAATCGCGCACCCACTCCACCCGCGGGCCCATCAGCGGGAACCGCTCGCGCAGCAGGTCACTGTCGCCGTTGGTGATGGTGAGCTCGGCGCCCGGCTGAGAGCAGGCCGACAGCTTGTCCCGGTAGTACTGCTCGACGCCGCCGTGCCAGGGCAGGTGATCGGGGTGCAGCGAGGTCACCGCCACCACAGGCGGGGAGGAGGCCAGGTCGGTCGCCTGGTAGCTGGACACCTCGATCACCCAGAAGTCGTAGGGACCGGGCGGGACCTCAGGGTCGTAGGGAGCCACGCCGATGTTGCCGCCCACCAGGACGCGCTGGCCAAGGCCAGCCATGAGGTGCCCGAGGATCGAGACCTCCGTGCTCTTGCCCTTGGTGCCGGTCACGCAGACGACCTGGTCGCGCGGCGCCTCTTGCATCCACAGGCCGAGTCCCCCCACGACCGGGATGCCAGCTTCTGCTAGCCGCAGGGTCTCCGGGCGGTAGCGGCTGATGCCCGGGGTCTTGATGACCACCTCGCACCGTTGCAGAGCCTCCAGCCCGCCCGCCGCCGTGGCGAGGACCGGGACGCCATCGATCTCGGGAACGGCGGGCTTGTCGTCCGCCAGTGCGGGGCTGATCCCGAGCGCCTGGAGCTTGCGGAGGTTGGCGTGGCCTTCCGTTCCCAGGCCCCAGACGCCAACCCGGGCGCCGCGCAGGTCCGACCAGGACAGCTTGGACCGCTCGGTCATCGGGCCGCCAGGTCACTGGCGGCGATCCAGGCCGGGATGAAGTGCCTTCCGACCGGCCGCAGCATGGCGGCTATCTCGGCGTCGGAGGGCGCGTCGGGCAGCGCCATCACTTCGGCGGCGAGCTCTTGCAGCAGCTTGCAGTCGGCCCGGTCGGCTCGCCGGGCGGCGAGCATGGCCGCCGCGCGGCATTCGTTGACCTCGCCCACGCACTCGAAGGGCTTGCTGTCAGCCAGCGTGCCCAGCAGCGCGCGGAACCGGTCCGCCTGACCGGGATTGGCTAGCGGTTCCCGGCTGGCCGGGGCAGGCGGCAGGTCTCCCCCGGCGAAGATCCGCTCCAGGTCAGAAATCGCCATGAACGGGGCGAGGATCAAGTCGATGAAGCAGCACTTGTCGCAGTGCCCGCACCAGTGATCCAGCCGCAGGGCCTTATCGATGTGGAACGCCCGGTTGCAGCTGCGGAACGTGTCGTGATACTCCCGCAGCGCGGCGAACTTCTGCCCCACCCACAGTTCCGTCCGGGGGCGCAGCAACGAGAAGTAATCCGGCAGCCCGGCGTCGGCGAGTACCTCGCGGAAGCCCGCCTCGAACGACTCGCTCTTGGAGTACTGGTGATTGACCTGGCGGCCGTTGTACTCACGGGTCGGCACCGACGCCGACCACTCATTGGACATCACGACGGCGTCCCGGCCCGCGAGCACCGCCGCCAAGATCGCGACCGCCGAGAGAATGCCGGTCACCGGGACGTGCCCGTTGAGGAAGCCGAGCTCCCTGGAGCGCAGTAGCAGCGGATCGATTTCCCGGTCGGCGCGGACGACAGGCAGGCCAGTCACCGCGGCCGGGCGCTCGATCGCGGCGAACCGGTCCGCTGGCCTGCTGACGACGAACAGCGCGGCGTCGGCCTGCTGCCTGACCTGCTCGGCGGTGACGATCGAGTCGATCCCGCCGCCAAACGGCACGAGTGTCCTTATCGTCTCCGGCACCGCGCGCGCGGCGGGGCGGGGCGTCTCGGGTGCCGTGCGCGCCTCGATGCGCAGCGCTGACAGGTCGAGGGTGTTGTGGTGGGCGAACTCGCCGAGTCCCTCAAGGTAGAACTCGCGGAGGAAACCGCGCTCCCGCCTGGTGATCGCGGTCTCACCCAGGTCGATGACGGGGGGCGCGGCCGTCTTGTAGTAGGAGACGCCAGCTAGCAGGAACACCAGCCGGGCGGCGGCGTGGGCGAGCGGGGAGGCCCAGTCGCCTTCCGGGCCCAGGGTGAACCGCTCGGCGAATTGCTGCCCGTCAACGCTGTACCGGCAGGTCAGCAGGCCAGTCGCCGGGTCCGTCTCGAAAGACTCATAGCGGAACGCCTCGCCCCGCTGGGCCTGCTCGCTCACTGGCCGCCCCGGGCCCGCAGCCGGGCGATGGCGGCGAACCGGCCACAGGGCCGGACCTCGCGGTCGCTGAAGAACAGGCCCGCGCCACCAGAGCCGGTCGAGATGGCGGCGAGCTGGACGTTCTCGTCTCGTACACCCGCATCCCGCAGCACGATCTGGTTGGCCGTCCACAGGTCGAACAGCCACTTGCCGGTGCCGTCGGGACGGATCACCTCGTCGGCCCGGCCGCCGAAGCACGCTTGCGCGGCGTCGAGCACGTCATCGCCAACCTGGTACCGGCCGGGCGCGATCGCGGGACCGACTCCGGCCACGATGTCCGCCGGGCGGCTGCCGAGCGTGCGCATCGCCGCGACCGCCGCCTCGCTCACCCGGGCGACCGTGCCGCGCCACCCGGCGTGGACGGCGGCCAGGACGTGCGCGACCGGGTCGTAAAGCACGATGGGCACGCAGTCGGCGACCATGACCACCAAGATGATTCCCGGCTCAGCGGTCACCAGCGCGTCTGTCTTGGCGATCGCGTCATCCAGGGTCAGTGAGCCGCGCCCGCGGTCGGCCGCGGTCACGACGCGGACCTCCCGGCCATGGGCCTGGTTGCAGAACACCATGTCGCTGAGGTCGCCGCCAAGCGCGGCCGCTGCCCGCCGACGGTTTTCCAGCACGTCCTTGTCGTCGTCGCCGACGTGCAGGCCGAGGTTGAGCGACTCGTAGGGTCCCTGCGAGACTCCGCCGTGCCGGGTCGTCACCAGCACGTCTACGTCCAGCCCGTCGAAGGCCGGCCAGGCCAGCGCGTCCAACTGCCCCTTGCGGCGGATCTCCGGCGCGTCCGCGACCGGTGCCGTCATCAGCTTGCCTCCTCGTGCTCCGTCAGACCCCCGACGCAACATTCCGCGCCGCCCGCAGCAACCCTGGCGCGGCGCGCAGGGCTGACCTGATCTCCTGCAGGTAATCCCGCCCGGCGAAAGGCGTGGCTCTGGGCAGCAGGGAACTGGCCGCGTCCACGCCGCAAGAGTACACGCCGCAGCCTCGTTCCAGGCCAAGCACCCGTACGGTCTCCATGTGCTGGTAGGGCACGTAGATCTGCGTGGTGAGGATCAGCACGTCATGCTCGCTGCCCGCGCCGGCCAGCTCCGCCCAGTGCCGCAGCTGGTCCGCGGTGTTGGCCCGGCGGGCCCGCGGCTCGCTGGACGGCGCGATCACGGCCTCAACGGACGGCCACTGGTAGCGGGCGCGCGCCGAGTGAAAGGCAGCCGCCTGGCCCGGGTCCGGGCGCGGGCTTGACTCCTCGCTCACCAGCGGCGGGCCCAGCTCGAACGCCTTGCGGGTGGCCGCCACGATGGCGTCGGCCTCGTCGTTGAGGTCGCCAAGCCCCTCGTCGCGGGCCTGCTGCGGCTCCTTGCCGCCCAGGGCCCGGTGCGCGCCCAGCACGACCACGGCGTCGGCCGCCAGCCCGCCGCGAAGTAGTTCGCTGGCCCGGTGGGTCCGGTTCACGCAGGCGCTCACCAGGCCGGACAGCACGATCAGGTGGGAGAACTTCCGCCCGGTGACCGCGACCGCGTCCACCAGCCCGAGCGCCCGGGCCGCGCTGAGCACGAGGTCGTCGGGTATCTTCCGGCCGCGTACTTCAGCCGGCTCAGCTCCGATGAAGTTGCGCTCTTTGTCCCCCCGGAAGTCCCAGTCGGCGGACAACTCCGCGAGCCTGTCCAGCAACGCCAGCGTGTCCGTCTCCCCTGGCCAGTCCCATCCCGACGCGTCGGCCAGGACCCGCAACGGCGGCGACGTAACCCAGCCGCGCAGTGCCTCATCCAGCACATCCGGCGAGTATGCCCCTGGCTCACCGGCCGGGAGCGGTACCGGGTCGAAGGACACGCGGGCGGCTGACTCGTTGCTCTCCACGCGCGTCAACCTATCCTCATCGGCCCCCGCGAACCAGCCAAACGCCGCTGTCCGGGATTGTCCGAGCCTAGGCAGAGCGTGGCGGTACCGAACACCCCCGGGGAAGACTGAAAGGACTCGTAGGTGAAGCCGACTACGTGAGGACGGGTCGCAGATGGCGGGGACGGACGTGGCGGAGATCAGCGTGCGCGGGAACCGCGCCCAGGGGGCGGAAGCCGGGTCGTGGCCCGACTGGCCGCTCGACCAGGAAGAGGTGGGGCAACTCGCCCGCTACGTCAGCGTCGCCCATGCCGCCCGCTCGATGCCGACGGACTTGCGCGGCGGACTCCCGCCGGATGCGCGCGATGACCAGCGCCTCGCGCGGGCTGAGCAGATCTACAGGTCGCTGGCGGCACGGCGGATCCCGTATGCGAGCGCCCCGTGGAACCCGGCCACGTACGACCGGCACGGCAGGCCCGCCTGGCAGCGCATCCGGACGCCGCAGGAGACCATCGAGGGCCCGGCCACCTGCCTGGACCTGATGCTCACCTTTACCGCGATGGCGATCGAGGCTGGTCTACGCCCACTGATCGCGATCCGGTATGGCATCAGCCCTCATGCCCTGGTGGTCGTGGACTATGCCTGGGACGCGGTTTCCCTCGCCGAGTACGACAGCCTGCCTGGCTTCCGGCCGCGGCCGGGTCAGACGGGCATCTGGGACACGGAGGAGCCGACGGACGAAGCCCTGAGCACCCTGGCCGGGGTACCTGGCTTTTTGCCCATCGACGTAGTGCGCGTCACGCGACCCGAGCTTGGCTTCGGCAAGGTGTCCGGGCGGACGATGGCGCGCGGACAGGATCAGGCGGGGGCTACCTGGACGCTGATAGACGTGCGCCGTGTCCTCGCCGAGCTTGGCCGGGAGGGCCTCGGCCCCTTCGACCCGCCGCTCGGCCGGTCGGCTCCGCCGATTCACGGCTACCTGCCCGCGGTTCCCGAGTTCCGAGACTTCGCCAGCCGCAGGGGCTTCTTGCGTGAGCTTGAGCGGCGTGTCCACGGCGGTCCGGCCGCGACCGTGGTGATCGCCGCGCCCTCCGGTTACGGCAAGAGCATGCTCGCGCACCGGCTCGCGGTCGGCGCGGACAACGGCTGCGGGTGGTTCCTGAACGCGACCGATGCCAAGGAACTGCGCCGCTCGCTCGCCCAGGCCGAGCGCGGCGAGCATGAGCTGGCCGGGGAAAGGCCGCAGCCGGGCGGCGAGAAGGCCGACGCCGTTGACGACCAGGCATTCGCGGCGGCGGCCCTGGACCGGCTCCGCGGCACCGATCGGCCGTGGGTGGTGGTGGTGGACAATTGCGACTCCCCGCCAGATGCCCCGGGCCTGGCCGACCTGCTGCCCCAGCCGCACGCGCCCGGCCAAGTGGTCATCATCACTACTACCCAGCCCGACTGGCTGGGTTACGCGAGTGACTCCAGTAACCGGATAGAGCTAGCCGGGCTTGGACCCGGAGACCTGCGGGACTTGGAACTGCCGAGTGGGCTCGCGGACCCGGTGGCGGGCCGCCCGCTGATCGGCCTGGCGCTGGCGGCGCTGCGCGACCACGGTGCCGTGGACCTGCCCGCGAAGTCGGAACTGGACGGGCCGCAGCTCGTCTGGGAGCTGCTGCTCAGTTCGCCCGTCGCGGGCGCGGGCGTGGTGGAGCTGGCCCGGCTGCTGGCCTGGCTGCCGCCCGAGCCGATGCGCGAGCAGGCGCTGGCCATGATCGCCCCATTGGACGCGTCACCCGGGGACACGCTCGAGCGCCTGCGGCTGGTCACCAGGACGACAGCCACTGAAGCTCAACTGGAGGCGGATGGCGATGCTGGCGATCGGGGAGTACGGTACCGGGAGCTGAGCGCTGGCGGGGAAACTGGCGATAGCCCCGGGCTGCTCATGCACCGCCTCTTCGCCGCCGCGGTGCGCGAGCAAGCGTGGCGCGACGAGCCGGGCGCGGCGGCCGACGCGGTCGCCCGGCTGCTGACCACCGGGCCGGGCCGCTGGCTGTTCATCACCGCCGCCGACGACAAGGCCCTCGGCCGGCTGGAACGGGGCGCGGGCCCGGGTGAGCCGGGCGAGGTTTCCCGTGCTGTCGACCGCCTCGGGAAGCACCCCAGGCCGGGCGCCCTGGCCCCGGGCCTGCTCTGGCACGGCCTCGGGCATGTCCGTGAACGACGCGGGCCGGTCAAGGATTCCCGGAACCCCTTCGAAGCGGCCATGGCCACGCTGGACCCGGACAGCCACCCCTACGAGGTCGCGGAGAGCCAGATCGGCGTGGCTCGGGTTACCTACCAGAACGGCAGGTCCACCGATACGGAACTGCGGGCCGCCCGCGACCAGGCGGAGCAGGCCCGGGAACTGCTGGCGTCCGCGCGCGATACCGACTCACGGCAGCTCCGTGAGCAGGCTAACGCCCTGTCCTGGCTCATCGAGCAGAAGCTGACCGCGCGCGAGCCGGACCTGGACCGGCAGGAGGCCCGGTATGACGAGGTCTACCGCAACCTGTGGTTGTCGTTCGCCGAGCGGCTGCGCATCCGCCGCAGCCTCGATCCCGGCACGCCCATCGGGCCGGATGCGGCCCCTCAGCTGGACGACGGCCTAGGCCCGGAGCGCGCGTACTTCAACCTCGCCGGGGCGGCGATCCAGCTCGCCAAGACCCACCATCGGCTGGCCAGGCGGGCCGCCGCGACCGCTGGCCGGCCGCTGACGGCCAACGACAAGCTGCTGCGCCGCATCGCCGAGGACCTCGACAACGCCGAGCGCGTTTACCAGGTGGTCCGTGGGCTGCGTGAGCTGCGCTACGGCGGTCGGCCGCACCCGCACCTGGCGGCCTGCCTGAACGGCCTGGCCATCGTCGGCCACTACCGGGCGGCGCTGCTTGACCAGGTCGGCGAGCTGGCCGCGGCCGCTGGCCACGGCGCCGCGGCGTTCGACCAGCGGCTACGGATCGCTGGCAGCCTGACCGGGCCCGACGCGCGGGCCGCCCTCCGGGACGGCGACGTGCGCAAGTCGGCCGACTTGCTGCTCAAGATCGTGACCGACGTCATCCTCACCCGGTACAGCGACCCCCAGGAGGGAGCGGACGCGGTCGCCAAGGTTATCGGGGAGGCGGCCGGCGAGTGGCAAAGCGGCCCCGCCCGCGGGGAAGGCAACGGGGTCGAGCAGCGGCGACAGGAGACGGTGGTGGTCCGCGGGCCGGGAGATGACTCGCCGGAGGGCAACGGCCTCATCCTGGCCCCGCCGGTAGCCCCTCCGCCACGGTACCTGTCGGCTAGCTACCCCGACGTGGTCCGGCCCCGCCAGCGGTTCAGCCTGGAGGCGTCGGTGACGCTGAATCCGGGCCCTGGGATCAGCGAGGCGGCCATCATCCACGGGCTGGTTGTCCCCCCGGCGGGCAAGCCGCTGCTGCTGAGCGTCTACGCGCCGGACCTCATCGTGCATGGCGAGCACCAGCAGGAGCTCCTCGTGCCGGCAGGCGCCGACTCGGTGCCGGTGCGGTTTGAGCTGGAGGGCACCCGGGCGGGCGTGCGGCGGATCCGGCTCCGCGCGTGGGACGGCGGGACCTGCGTGGGAGAGGTGCACGCCGAGGTCACCGTCGATGAGTACGCCCGGGGCGGCGGCGACATGTGGGCGGAAAGCGAGCTGGATGCCGAGCCGCTCAGCGGCGAGGTGACGCTCGAGGTGACTCACCACGCGGTCAACGGCCACAACCGCTACGGCTTCCGCTTCCGCGACGCGGACGTCAGGTACCCGGAGGAGTTCCGCCCGCTCCGGTATGACCCCGCCATTGACGCCGAGGCGCTTGTCCAGCGAATCAACGCGATCTTGCGCAGCGGGCCGGACATGTCCCGCTACCAGATGTACCGCGCGCTCAGCCAGGAGGGCGCCGAACTGTGGGACGACATCGTCCCTGACGCGGTGCAGCGGCAATTCTGGGGCTGCGTGGATCGCATCAAGCACCTCACGATCTTGTCCGACAACGACGCGTTCCCCTGGGAACTGCTGTATCCCGGTGACCGCGGCGTGGAGTTCCTCGTCACGGCGGACTTCCCGGTAGTCAGGAGGGTTGACGACTGGCGATGGTCGCGGCAGCTGCACAAGCGCCCGGCCAGGTTCGTCGTTCCCCGGGAGCCGGCGGACGTGCCCCCGCTGGCGGAAAGGGAGGCCACCCTCCTGCGGGAGGCCCTCCAGGCATCCGAGCCGAACATCACGACCCTGCGAGAGCTGCAGGACCTCATCGACGGCGGTGGCTTCGGCATCTTGCACTTCGCCTGCCATGCCGGCTTCAGCCGGGATGACCTCGGGCCGAAGATCGTCCTCGACCAGCCGTTCCTGCCGCGTGAGCTGGGCCGCCGGCGCAGGACCTGGCAGCAGCCGCTGGTTTTCCTCAACGCGTGCCGGTCCGCCGGGCCGCGCAACCGCTGCTTCGGACTGGACGGGTTCGCGCAGAAGTTCCTGCTCGCGGGGGCGGGCGCGTTCATCGGGTCGCTGTGGGAGGTCAGCGATCGTACCGCGCTGCGCTTCGCCACTGAGCTGTACCAGATGATGCAGGACGGCAAGACCCTCGGCGAGGCGGTAACCGCCCTGCGCGGGAAGGTGGAGAAGGGCGACCCGACCTGGCTCGCTTACGCGGTCTACGGGCACCCGGAGGCGAGGTTCCTTTAGCGGCCGGCGAAGGCTTGGGCGGCGCGCAGGGCGCGCAGGACGTTGCCGCCGGCCAGGGCCTGGCAGTCAAACTCGGACCAGCCCCGCCTGATCAGCTCAGCGAGCAGGGCCGGGTAGCCGGACACGTCCGCAAGGCCGGCGGTGACCGCGGTCATGCCATCGAAGTCGCCGCCCAGCCCGACGTGCCCGATCCCGGCGACGTCGCGCACGTGCTCGACGTGGTCAGCGACCTGGCCGAGGGTGGCGGCCGGCAGGGGGTGCGCCGCCCGCCACTCGGGCTTGAGGCTCATGAGGGCGTCAAGGTCGCGCGGGTCCAGGCCGCGGCGCGTGGCCTCGGCCTTGAGCCCGGCCAGCCAGTCGGCGCACGCTTGCGAGACGAAGTTGGGCGCGAACGTCACCATGCACACGCCGCCGTTGGCGGCGAGCCGCCGCAGCACGTCATCGGGGACGTTGCGCGGGCTGTCGCACACGGCCTTGGCGCAGGAGTGCGAGAAGATCACCGGGGCCTCAGCGACGTCCAGGGTGTCGTTCATGGTGGTCTCCGCCACGTGCGACAGGTCCACGAGCATGCCCAGCCGCTGCATCTCGGCGACGACCTCCCGGCCGAAGCTGGTCAGCCCGCCCGCGTCGGGCACGTCCGTGGCCGAGTCCGCCCACCCCACGTTGTTGTTGTGCGTCAACGTCATGTACCGCACGCCCAGCCTGTACAGGGTGCGCAGGACGCCCAGGGAACCGCCGATCGAGTGGCCGCCCTCCGCGCCCAGTAGCGAGGCGATCCGGCCGGCCGCGAACGCGTGCTCGGCGTCGTCGGCCGTCAGCGCCAGCGACAGCCGCGATGGGTGCCCCGCGACCATGCGGTGCACCAGGTCAACCTGCTCAAGCACGACCCGGACGGCTTCATCTCCGGCAATCCGCCCCGGCACGTAAACCGACCAGAATTGCCCGCCGACCCCGCCCTCCGCCAGCCGGGTCAGGTCCGTCTGCGTTGACCTGACCCGGGCGGCGATGTCGACCGCCCGCAGGTCGCCGCCGAACTGCTCGCGAATCTCCCACGGCAGGTCGTTGTGCCCGTCGATGAGCGGGAACCGGTCCAGCATCGCGCGCGCCGACGCGACGCGACGATCAACGGCGTCAGTCACTGACCCAGCCTAGCCACGACGGCGCCTAGCCGGCAGCCCCGGCGGCGACGGACTCCGCGGCTCGCAGCGCGCGCAGGATGTTGCCGCCGGCGAGTGCCTGGCAGTCAGCCTCGGACCAGCCGCGGCGGACCAGCTCGCGCAGCAGCGCCGGGTAGCGGGAGACGTCGCCGAGGCCTACCGGCAGGTCCGGGGTGCCGTCGAAGTCGCCGCCGATCCCGACGTGCTCAATGCCCGCGATGTCGCGCACGTGCTCTACGTGGTCGGCGACCTGCGCCAGCGTCGCCTCCGGGGCCGGGTTGACGGCCGCGTACTCCTTGCGGATGGCGAAGACGCCGGCCAGGTCCCTGGGGTCGACCCCGCGACGCTCGGCCTCCTTCTTCAGGCCGGTCAGCCAGTCCGCGCACTCTTGCGAGACGAACGCCGGCACGAACGTGACCATGCACACCCCGCCGTTGGCGGCCAGGCGGACCAGCACGTCATCGGGGACGTTGCGCGGGCTGTCGCAGACGGCCCGGGCGCTTGAGTGGGAGAAGATCACCGGCGCCGTGGCCACGTCGAGGGCGTCATGCATCGTGGTGACCGCGACGTGTGACAGGTCGACGAGCATGCCCAGGCGCTGCATCTCGGCGACGACGTCGCGGCCGAAGCCGCTCAGCCCACCCGCGTCGGGCACGTCGGTCGCCGAATCAGCCCAGCCGACGTTCTGGTTGTGAGTCAGCGTCATGTACCGGACGCCGAGCGCGTGCAGGGATCGCAGGACCCCGAGGGACCCGCCGAT
>JAICUO010000850.1 GCA_025935815.1 Streptosporangiaceae bacterium | reverse complement strand
CGGCGGCGAAGTCGTGGCCATCGGCGGGCTCGAAGCACTCGATCCCGTCCAGCGCGCTGAGCAGCAGGGGGTGCGCGGCTGACTGGTGCGACGCGCCGTTGCGTGCGTTGGTGATCCCGGCATCGTCCCCGATGAGGATGAACCGCGAGCCGACGCTGGCCGCCGCCATCACCTGGTCCATGGCACGGGGGATGAACGCGTCGCCCGTGTGAGCGATCACTGCGGCACCGGGGTCAGCGTGGCTAATCGCATGGGCGAGCGCGACCAAGTGCTGCTCACGGATGCCGACGTTCGCGCACCAGCCAGCCGCCGCGAGCCCGGTGCGCTCCAGCAGTGGCTCGGGGAAGGTGTCGGCAGACAGGAAGTACAGCCGTCCGTCCCGCTGCTGCCGCCATGTGCTGGCCAGGTCCGTGAGGTAGGCGACCTGGAAGCCGTCCGGGTGGTCTGGCCAGGACTGTCGCGCTGGCAGGCTCCGGCGGCGCGGGCCTGCGGCGGCGGGGCCGGGCACAGGCAGTTGGGGAGCCTTGCCGCCTGCGGGCGGGCCGGGCTTCAGGTGCCTGCGGGGAAGGCTGCTGGCCGCGCCTCGCACGACCTCGGGGTCGGCGTGGCCCAGCTCGTGGTAGCCGGAGAAGTGCGCGGTCGCGCCGGGGATGCCGTGTCCCTTCCGCGTGCGGGCCAAGATCATCACCGGGCCGTCATCGGACATGGATGCGCCCAGGCGGAGGACTTCGGCGGCGGCCTGCGCATCGTTGCCGTCCGCGAGGTCGAGAACCTGCCATCCGTATCCGCGCCAGACGGCGGACAGGTCTGCGGCGTCAGCGTGGCCCGTCGGGCCGGAGAGCTGGTGCCCGTTGGCGTCGATGACCGCGACCAGCCCCCGCGCCCCGATGCTGCCCGCGTGCCGGGCGGCCTCCGCCACGTTGCCTTCCTGTTCCTCGCCGTCGCCGAGGAACACGAACGTGCGCCAGCAGGCGCCGGACGCCGCCGCGACGATGGCCGATCCGACCCCGTAGGACAGGAGCATGCCCAGCGAGCCGCTCGGCCCGAAGTCCACGCCGGGGACATCGGGTGTCTCGTGCCCCTGGAGCCGGCTGCCCAGGGTCGCGTACCCGGCCAGCTCATCCTCCGCCACCCATCCAAGGAGGGAGAAGACCGCGTACCGGAGCGGGCCGAGGTGCCCCCGCACGAGGACCCTGTCCCGGTCCGGGGCGGACGGGGACCGGGGGTCATACCGCAGCACGTCCCCGAAGTAAAGCCCGGTGAGGAGTTCGACGGCACCCGAGCAGCCGCCAACGTGCCCGGTCCCGGCGGCCAGGCATGCCTCCAGCATCCTGCGGCGCACCTCGGCGGACACGTCAGCCAGCCTCGCCTCGGCGTGGCCGTGACGGGCAGGGGCCGACAGCTCGCCTGCCTGGCCCGGAACCTGATCGCGCATGCTCCTCCTGCCCTTACCGTGGCGTGTGCAGGAGCCGGGCGGGAAGTGATTCCCGTTGCTCCCAGGCTTGATCGAATTCCTTCTTCATGCTCATCACCCGGTCGGCGATGACGTCGGCCTGCTGCTCGTCAAGGAACGGGTTGACGGCGAACAGGCGCAGGGCCGACGGGGCGGCATCCGAGCCTGGCCGGGCGTACCCGGGGACGAGGCCGATCGCGACCGGCTGGCCGGCCTGCCCGTCAAGACCTGATATGAACCGGAACAGGCCCTCGGTGTACCTGTCCTGCCCGGCGGCATCCGCCGGGGGCGCATGGCTGCCGGCGGCCTCTCGCCCTGGCATCGCGGGGAGGACCATGGTGGCCAGGCTGGGTGAGGCCGGGTTCAGGACCGTCATGCCCCCGGCTGACAGCCGTGACCGCAGGCGCGCGGTCACCTGGTGCATCTGCCCGAGATACGCGCGGAACCCGTCACGCCCGAGGACCTGGAGCACCACCCAGGCCGCCAGGATCGGCGCGGCGCTGCGGGAGTGCTCAATCGAGTGGTGCTGCCGGAAGTTCTCGCCATGGTCAAGCCATGGCGCGGACGGCCGTTCGTCCCGGAATGCGCTCCGCAGCTCACGCCAGTGGCGGGTCAGGAAGATGCTCCCCGGGTACGGGCTGAAGCCCAGCTTGTGGAAGTCGAAGCAGGTGGAGTCCGCCAGTTCCGCGTCAGCCAGCCGCGCGGCGATGGACGCCGCCGCCGCGAGGCCGTCAGCACCGATCCCGAGCGGGTTGGCGGCGAAGTCGTAGTCACGGAAGAACAGCCAGGGCCAGCCGAGCGGAAGGTCGAAATGCACCCAGGGTCGGTAGCCGGACCGCTCGGGCAGCTCAAGCTCGTCAAGGATCCCGGCTGCGGCGCGAACGGGGTCGATGACGGCATCGAGCGTGTTGCCCCCGCACAGCACCACGCACGCCAGGCGCCGGCCGGCGGACAGCCCGGCCCTGGCCGCAGCCCGCAGTGCGGCGGGATCCATCGCGCCCCGGCTATCCGTGGGGACCTTGACGACCGCGTCGGTGCCGATCCCCAGCAGCGAGCAGGCCGAGTCCACGCTGTAGTGGTTCTGGCCAGTAGTGATCACCATCGGGCGCGCATCGCCAAGGCCCGACCGGGAAAGTCCCGGAACGCACCGGTTGAGCCCTAGCCGGATCGCGTACATGAGCCCGGCCTTGCCGCCGAACGCGAACAGGCCGTCGCACTCGCCGGCATCCCAGCCCATCAGGCCGGCGGCCTGGCGCACGACCTGGCGCTCCATGTCCAGGCAGCCGCCGCTTACCAGGTCCCACAGCGCGTTCGGGTTGTACAGGGACGTGACGGCGTAGGCGACCCACGCGGGCAGCAGCACGGGCTGGTTCACGTTGTGCACCGCCCCGGGCGCCTGCCAGCGGACCTGCCCGTCCAGCGCGCCGAGCGCCGCCT
>JAICUO010000501.1 GCA_025935815.1 Streptosporangiaceae bacterium | reverse complement strand
GCCCGCGCCGCCGCCCGGCTCACCGGCCTGTTGCGCTCCGCGACGGCCCTCGGTGCCACGCCCCGGATCGCCGCGTGGGCGGATGTCGCCCAGGCCCGGCTGAGCGCCGACGGTGACGCCGAGACGGCCCGGGCGTGCCTCGCCGCGGCCGAGTCCGCCGCCGCGGGGGACGCTGAGCCCGAACCGTCCTGGCCCGACTGGATCCCGCCGGATGACTTGCTTGCCCGGATCCGGATTGAGCAGGGCCTGATCACGCCGCCCGATGACTCGTACGTCCTCAGCCAGTGGGAGAACCACGCGGAGCACTGCCTGGCCACCATCGACGGGGAACGGCTCGCCTCGCTCTGCCTGCAAATCCGGTTGCGCCACATGCCCGTTGACGCGGCGCTGGCCGGGCGCTGGGAGGCCCTGGATGCCTACACCCCGGAGCGCACGCCGACGTGCACGGCGCACGACCTGATTCCGCCGTTGTGCGTGTCAGTCGCCGCGGCGTGGCTGTCGGCGGGCGACGCCGACCGTGCCCTGAACGGCCTCAGCCAGCGCAGCAACGAGGCGCGCGGCACCCGCGTGGACGAGGCGACAGTCCGCCACGCGGACGTCGCCACGATGAAGATCGTCCGCCGCCTGCGCCTCACCACGCACATGTCGCTGCTCTTCCGGCTGGCCGGCACCTCAGGTCTCGAGGCGGAGATCGCGCCGCCCGTGCGGTATGAGGCCTGGCGCACCCTGGCCCTGCTCGGCGACAAAGGCCTGGGGCTGCGCCCCCAGGAGGTCGACTCCCCCGCCGAATGGCACGCCTGGTGGCAGTCCCAGGGCATAGCGGCGGACGCGCTGTTCGAGCCGGGCGCCGAGCCCGAGTACCTCGCGGACATCCAGGCGGACCTGGCGGAGCTCCAGCAGATCCGGAACCAGCCGGCGTCCGGCTCAACCTCAGCCTTCGCCGAATGGCTCACGCGGTCGACGTCAGTAAGCCCGCCGACGCGCTCCGCGGAGCCGTACCGCGACGTGCGCGCGGCCCTGCGGATGGCGGCCCTGCGCGGCGAGGATGAGCTCGCGCCGCGCGACGCGGTCCCCACCCGAGTGCTCGCCGAGATGGCCTTCGAGGAGGCCGAACTCACCGCCCTGCGGCTCCCCGAAGTCGCCGACCGGTTGTTTAACATCGCCGCCAGCGTGTACGCCCGGGCGGACGATCCGATCGGGAGCCTGCTCGCCCTCACCTCGGTCGGCAATCCGCGAGCCAGTTCCGGGCAGGCGCGGATGGCCGCGGGCGACACCCTGGCCCGCCGGCACCCGGAGCTCGCCGCCAAGCTGAACGGTGATCCGGAAGACGCCGGCCCGTGGCGCTACTGGGCTGAGCGCGTGCGGCGGCCCGTCGCGCTCGCCACCCCGGTCGTCACCGGTCCGGGCCAGACGGCGCCACCGACTGGCCGCGGCACCGGCCCCGCAGCGCCCCCGCCAGGCAGCGGCGGCGATCCCGCGATTTCGCCGCCAGGCACCGCGAGTCACGTGATCCCGCCCCGGCGCCGGGTCGCGTACGTAGCGCTCGCCGTGGTCCTGCTCGCGCTGGCCGGGCTATCGATCGCGGCCCTCGCCGGGGCACCGGTACCCGTGCTGTCCACCAGCGGCACCGGTCCGTCGAACGCCCCGCACGCCGAGCCGAACTACCTCCCGATTGCCCTGGTCGCCGTGGTCGGCGCCCTCGTCCTCGTCGCCTGGCCGATCCCGAAGCGCCGCCGGCTCGCCGAGCGGCGCGGCGTCGGCGCTGTTCGCCTCTCCGCGTTGCTGTTCGATGCCTCCATCGACCCCGAGATGGTATCGCTCGGGGTTGGCCAGCGGCACACAGTGCCCCCGCCGAGGTTCGCGGCCGCCGGGTACACCGGTTACGTGGTCGCCACGGGGTCGCCCGCCCGGCTCGAGCGGGTGCAGTGGACGGCCCCCCGCCCGGCCGCCAGCGCCCGCTGGTGGGGCCGGGGAAGCAGCCCCGGGGAAGGCCTCATCCGCTATGACGTCAACCGCCCGGAACGGTTCGTGGCCGCGCCCTGGGAGCGTGTCCTGTCCGCGAGCCTGGCCCCCGAGGCGGCGGGCCGGATCCAGTGGGTCCGGATCGTCTCGCGCCCCCTTGCCTACGCCACCTATTCCACCCGGTCGGTGCTATCGGCGCCGCCCGCGTGGGCCAGGGCGCTCGGGACGCGGTACTCGCCGCCGCGGGCCTCGTCCGCTGGCATGGTCGCGATCCATCATGTGATCGGCCGGGCCGTGACCACCGCGGCCGGGCCGTGCATGGACGTCAGCGGCGGGCCGGCCGCCGCGCCCCCGGCGCTGAGCGGCTCGGCCGCGCCCGCGAGCACGCCCGGCGCCGACCGGCTGCTCGGCACCAGCGACCTGAAGATCCGTCAGCCGGGCATCATCATCCTCCAGGCCGAGCCCGTCGAGCTTGCCATCGGCGACTTCGCCCTGACCCAGCCGGACGACCAGCCGGAGAAGCTCGCCCTCGCCGCGGAGCTGGCCCAAGATGGCGCCCCGGCGGTGCTGGTGCTGCCGATCCTGCCCGACAGCATCGCCGACGAGATAGCCCGGGCGGTTGCCGGGCACGCCTCGCGGCACCCCGGCGGCCACGAGCCGACCGCCCTGCTGACCCGGCTGCGCGCGATCATCGCGCCGCACGTTCCGCCGCCAGTGCTCGACGACATCGTGCTGTTCCTGAACGAGGCCAGGCACCGGCGCTGACCCCGGTAGCCAGTAAGCGAGGTACGAGTGAACGGTAATCCGGCCGTCCGGCTGTGGGAGCGCGTCAAGGACCAGTTCGTCAAGGAGGCCGATCACCTGGTCCGGGTGTTCCTTCCCGAGGCCGGCGCCGCCCCGCTGGTGCCGAACGACTCCTACCTGTGCGTGTCGCTGTCGGAGCTGTTCTTGGCGAACGAGCGTGAGTGGGGCGGCGACCGCATCCCGGCCGTCCAGGCGTCGGTGAAGCTACTGTTCGGCGGCCCGCGGCCGCAGACGTTCGCGACCCTCGTCCAGCCGCCCGCGACCACGGGGCACGGCTCGTTCGAGGGCTACCTGCTGACCGAGTGGCTGCCCTACCGGGGCCAGCCGGTCGAGCTCGAGGCGGCGCTGTATGAGGTCCTCGGGAAGAACAACCTGCTGACCGCCATCTCGATCGTCTCCGATTTCGCGTCGCTGGTGACGCCGCCGGTGTCGGCCGCCCTCGCGGTCGTCGACAAGGTAGCCGCCGGCATCGAGAAGGTCATCGAGGCCAACGCCAAAGGCCCGGCGCTGGTGCTGCACGGCACGCTGAGCGGGGCGGAGCTGCGGCCCGGCTGGCTCGCCGTCGTCCGCGCCACCGAGAAGGAACTCCCCCCGGGCAGCCTCACGGTGGACGCCGGCGGCCGCCTCAGCCGGGGCGGCGCCCGCCTCACCGGCTACGACTACCTGGTGCTGCGCGTCGAGGGCACCGGCACGCGCGAGGACTGGCGGACCCCGGACCTTGACGAGGCCATCAACGCCGCGCTGTACGCGCAGAGCGTCGGCCGCCAGGAGGAATACGAGCAGCGGCGGGCGGAGGCCCTCGCCAGGATCTGGCTCTCCCCTGACTTCACCCCGCCCCAGCGCAGGCAGCTGGCCCTGGCGGTCAGGCAGGAACTGGACCAGGCGGTGCCCGGCGCGGCCGCCGAGGGCGGCATGACCGTCAAGGAGATCGTCGAGCGCCGGGGCCTGCCCTCCCGCGCCGAAGCCCAGCGCCTGACCATAGAAGAGCTCCTGGCCGGCTAGCTAGCCGGCGGGCGGGTCGAAGCTGAAGGTTCCGTCAGGGCCTGGCGGGAACGGCAGCGCCCGGATGACCGCGTCCGGGTTGAGCGGCCCGTAGATGTGCGGGAACGGCTCGGCCGTGCCCGGGACCTCGTCATAGCGCAGCGGCGCGGTCAGCCGCCGCGCGTCGATCACCAGCAGGAGGAGCGCCGGCAGGCCGCGGTAGAACGCGTTCGCCACGCCGGCCACCTGCCCGGCGGTCGACGCGTGGATGAAGCCCTGCTCGGCCAGGGTGACGCCCCGGGTCGACGTGGTGTACTGGCCATCGGCCAGCGCTCGCTCCCAGTCGGCGGCCATGGCGATGTGATAGATGACGGACACGGTTCAATCATGATGCAACTGCTCGCCCGCGGCGCGGCGGACCGCGTCGGTGAGCTGGCGCAGCCGCTGGGATTCCAGCCGCCAGCGCTGCCAGTACAGCGGGACGTCGATGACGTCGCCGGGTAGCCGCTCCAGCGTGCCCGCCGCCAGGCCGGGGGCGGCCTGCGGCTCCGGGAGCATGCCCCAGCCAAGGCCGGCCCGGACGGCTTCCAGGAAGTCAGCCGACGACGGCACCCAGTGCACCACGGGCGGGCGCCCGGCGGCCCCCAGCTGGCGCAGCGCGTCGTCTTGCAGGCCGTCCTTCTCGTTGAACACCACCAGAGGCATCGCCGCCCCGTCGGGGCCGTCCCCGCGCCGCCACCGGGCGGCGAGGGCCGGGCTGGCGGCGGGCAGGTAGCGCAGCGCCCCCAGGGACTCGGCGGCGCATCCCTGGACCGCGACGGCCTCACTGGTCACCGCCGCGAGCGCCTCGCCGCGGCGCAGAAGTTCCTGGGAGTACGCCTGGTCCTCCACGTGCAGCTGAACCGAGGTCGCCGCCCAGCCCGCCATCTCGGTGAGCACCGCGCGGAACCATGTCGCCAGGGAGTCCGCGTTGACGGCCACCGGAAGCTCGACCGCCTGGAGCGTGCCCAGCTGCTGGCGCGCCTCGTCGTACAGCAGCCGGGTCTGCCTGCCCAGCTGGACCAGCCGCTCCCCGTGCCCGGTCGGGCGGCACGGCGTCCCCCGGCTGACCAGGACCTGCCCGGCCGCGGCCTCCAGCGCCCGGATGCGCTGGCTGACCGCGCTCGGCGTGACGTGCAGCGCCCGCGCCGCCGCCTCGAAGCTGCCGGAGTCGGCGATCGCGACGAGCGCGTCCAGCTGCGCCTGGTTCAGGTCAACGCTCACCGGTTCAGTTAAGCATATCTAATCTAGACTAAGAAACATTCGCTGGACTTAATATCGGGAGCACGCCTAGCCTCGTACTCGTGCTCAACGCCTCCCTCGCCGGCCTGTTCACCGGCCTGTCCCTCATCGTCGCGATCGGCGCCCAGAACGCCTACCTGCTGCGCCAGGGCTTGCGTCGCGCGCACGTCGGCCCGGTCGTGGCGGTGTGCCTGCTGTCCGACATCGCGCTCACCACCGCGGGGGTGTCCGGGGTGGGCGCGATCGTGCAGCACACGGGCTGGATGCTGCTGGCGGTGCGCTGGCTCGGGGTCGCGTTCCTCACCTGGTACGGGCTGTCAACGGCGTGGCGCGCCCGCCGCCCGCCGCCCGCCGGCCTGGGCGGATCGCACGGCGACGGGTCCCGAGATGACCCGGACGGCACGCCGGCCGGCCCGGTGGTGCGCCGGGCACTCGCGCTGACCTGGCTGAACCCCCACGTCTACCTCGACACCGTCCTGCTCATCGGCTCGATCAGCGCGACGCACGGCCCGTCCGGCCGCTGGTGGTTCGCCGTCGGCGCGTGCGCGGCCAGCGCGCTGTGGTTCACCGGCCTTGGCTA
This sequence comes from Streptosporangiaceae bacterium, assembly GCA_025935815.1. GTDB lineage: Bacteria > Actinomycetota > Actinomycetes > Streptosporangiales > Streptosporangiaceae > Trebonia. Next base: position 348 of record JAICUO010000501.1, on the reverse strand, counting down.
CGGCGCCCGCCAGCTCGCCCCGCTGCTGGCCCGCCCGCGCGCCTGGCAAGTACTGGACCTGCTCATCGCCGCGACCATGCTGTTCATAGCGTTCAAGCTGGCTGTGCCCTCTGGGGGGATATAAACCAATCCCGCAGGCCCCCTGCTAGTGCAGCCTCCCGCCCGGCTCGCCTGACCGCTCGAAGTTACGCTCGCGAGCTCGCTTCGCCTCGCGTGCCTCCCCCGGAGCGCGCGTGCCTCCCCGGAGACCGCGCGGTTCCCGGCCCGTTCTCGCCCGCGAGCTCACTGCGCAGCGCGGGAAACCGAGGCCTCTAGCGCTGAACCACGTTCCGTTCCGTGGCTCAATGG
>JAICUO010000197.1 GCA_025935815.1 Streptosporangiaceae bacterium | reverse complement strand
GTCCTCGACCGCCTCCCCGTAGAACACGCGGTACCCGTCATCGGTGACATACCCGATATGCGGCGTGAGCACCGTCCGCGGCGCGTTCCGTAGCGGATGTCCCCCTGGCAGCGGTTCCTCATCATAGACGTCAAGCGCCGCGCCGGCGATGGCGCCGGAGGTCAGCGCGGCCAGCAGCGCGTCGGTGTCAACGAGCGGCCCGCGCGAGGTGTTGACCAGGTACGCCGTGGGTTTCATGAGCCCGATCTCGCGTGCCCCCACGATGCCCTCCGAACGCGGGCTGAGCTTGTAGTGGATCGTCACGATGTCGGCGGCGTCGAAGAGCTCGTCCTTGGTCACCGCGGTCACGCCGGCGGCGGCCGCCGCTGGTGCCGTGAGGTGCTGGCTCCACGCGAGCACCTCCATGCCGAACGCGCTGCCGACCGCCGCCACCTGCCTGCCCAGGTGCCCCAGGCCGACCACGCCCAGCACACGGCCGCGCAGCCCGAAGCCCACCGTGTGCTGCCAGCCGCCGTCGCGTATCGCGGCGTCCTCGGCGGGCACGTGCCGGGCCAGCGACAAGATCAGCGCCCAGGTCAGCTCGGCGGTCGCCGAGCCGCTGCCCCGCGTCCCGCACACCGTGACCCCTGCCGCGCGCGCGGCGTCCAGGTCGATCGCGGCGTTGGCCATCCCCGTCGTCACCAGCAGCCGCAGGCCGGGCAGCAGCCGGAACCGCTCGGCCGTGAACGGGGTGCGCTCGCGCATGGCGACGATCACGTCGAACCGGCGCAGCTGCGCCACCAGGTCAGCGGTGTCCGGGATGTGCCCGTGGAACGGCGTGACCTCCCGCGCGCCCAGGGAAGCCCAGTCCGCGCTGGCCAGCGCGGCGTGCTGGTAATCATCAAGGATGGCGATACGCATGCGTGGCACTCCTCACAAACTGCTCGCCTCGCGACTCTATCGGCCTCGCTGGTACCTTTGCTGACCATGACCTGGCTTGACTCCCTCGCCGACAAAGCGATCCGCCGACAGCTGCTGACCCGCGAGGAGGCGCTGGCGGTGCTGGCCAGCGGCGACGACGAGCTGATGGACGTGGTCGCCGCCGCGTTCCGGGTCCGCCGTGAGTTCTTCGGCCGCCGGGTCAAGCTGAACTACCTCGTCAACGTCAAGAGCGGGCTGTGCCCGGAGGACTGCTCGTACTGCTCGCAGCGCCTCGGATCGGCCGCCGACGTGCTCAAGTACACCTGGCTGAAGTCCGGTGAGGTCAGCGCGGCCGCCGAGGCGGGAGTGCGGGCCGGCGCCAAGCGAGTGTGCCTGGTCGCCAGCGGCCGGGGGCCGACCGACCGCGACATCGACCGCGTCTGCTCAACCATCGAGGGGTTCAAGGCTGAGCACCCCGACATCGAGGTGTGCGCCTGCCTGGGCATCCTCACCGACGGGCAGGCCGAGCGGCTGGCGGCGGCGGGGACGACGGCGTACAACCACAACCTGAACACCTCCGGCGGTCACTACGCCGACATCTGCGCCACCCACGAGTACGCCGACCGCGTCGCGACCGTCGGCAAGGCCCGTGACGCCGGGCTATCGGCCTGCTCGGGCCTCATCGCCGGCCTCGGGGAGACCGATGAGGACCTAGTCGACGTGGCCTTCGCCCTGCGCGCCCTGGACCCTGACTCGGTGCCGGTCAACTTCCTGATCCCATTCGAGGGCACCCCGCTGGCCGGGACGTGGACCCTCACGCCGCAGCGCTGCCTGCGCATCCTGGCCATGGTCCGCTTCACCTGCCCGGACGCGGAGGTTCGCATCGCCGGCGGCCGGGAGATCCACCTGCGGACGCTGCAGCCGCTGGCGCTGCACATCGCCAACTCAATCTTCCTCGGCGACTACCTGACCTCCGAGGGCCAGGCCGGCCAGGCCGACCTGGAGATGATCGCCGACGCCGGCTTCACCGTCGAGGGCGCCGCCGAGCAGACTCTTCCCGCGCACCGCGCAAGCGCTGGCCCCGCCCAGGTCCGCACCCGCCACCGCGGCGCGGGCACCGAACTCCCCGCCAACGCGTGAGGCCAGGCGCGGGCCCGGCGATCTCCCAGTTGGAGCTGATCGCGGCCGGCCACTGGCGGGGAACGCGGGAGGAGCGCTTGGGTGACTGGCTGCTGCGCGCCGCCGACGGGTTCACCGGCCGGGCCAACTCCGCCCTGGCCGTCGGGGATCCCGGGATGCCGCTGGCCGATGCCCTCGCCGCGGTCACCGGCTGGTACCGCGCCCGCGGCCTGCCCCCGATGATCGCCGTGCCCGTGCCGCTGGCCGGGGACGGCGGCGCTGTCGATGCCTTCCTCGCCCGGCGATCCTGGCCTACCCGCTCGGGGCCGGCCTTCGTCATGGTCGGCGGGGCTGGCGGGCCTGGCGGGCCTGGCGGGCCGCTGTCATGGCCTTCCGGAACCACGCTGCCTTCCGGAACCACGCTGCCTTCCGGGACCACGCTGCCTTCCGGGACGACGCTGCCTTCCGGGACCACGCTGCGGGTGGACGCCGAGCCGGACGACGCGTGGCTGGCCATGTACCACTACCGGGGCCGGGAGCTCCCGGCCATCGCGCGGACCCTGCTGCTGTCGGCTCCATGGCAGGGCTTCGCCAGCATCCGGGATGAGGCTGGCGCGCCGATCGCGATCGCCCGCCTGTCGGTAGGCGGCGGCTGGGCCGGGATCACCGCCGTGGAGGTATCGGCGGCTCGCCGTCGGCAGGGGCTGGGCACGATGATCACCCAGGCGGCCTGCGCGCAGGCGACCCGCCGAGGCGCCCAGCGCGTGTTCCTCCAGGTCGAGGTCGATAACGCGGCCGCCCAGGCCATGTACCAGCGCTGCGGCTTCACCTACTCCCACCGTTACCACTACCGGGTGGCCCCGGCCGCCTAGCGCGGCGGGCGGACCTCACAGCACGGCCTGGGCGTCGATGCGGATGAACGTCCGGTTGGCCCCGGCGGGATCCACCACGATGACCACCTGGCCTCCGGTCAGCGCCGCCGGGGCCGACACCGCCTCGTAGTACATGGCCGACACGGTGATGGCGCTGACCGTGGCGCCGCGGCCGGCGCCGTAGGTGGCGATCACGGTGCCGCGCGGCGGGTGCTGGGCGAAGAACCGGCCCACGTCCACGGCCGGCAGCGGCACCTGCCAGACCTGGCCCACATCGGAGGACGGGGCCAGGCCCCAGCCAGGCGGGATGCGCAGCTCCGGCGGGGCGGCGACCGGTCGCGCGCCCGGCGGCAGCGCGACCCCGGCGAACAGGCCGCGAGCGAACCGCAGCCCGACGGCCGGGCTGGCGAACTTCGCGTACGCCCGGGGTTCCAGCTGCGGGGTGCCCGCCAGGCAGCCGCCAGCGCAGGCAGGGACGGACGTGCCCGCGACCAGGACTGCGGCGCCGAGGACGGCGGCCGCGGCGAGGGAGGCCGCCGTGCCCGCCGCTGACTGGCGCGCGGCGACGATGGCCTTCCGGGTGAGCATCCGCTCGCGCACTCGCCACTCCCGTTGTCCGATGGCTTGCCTGTCCGGTGGCACTGCCTGTCCGATGGAACTGCCTGTCCGGTGGCACTGCCTGTCCGGTGGCACTGCCTGTCCGCTGGTACTGTCCGATGGACGACAAGGCAAGCTTCCCTGCTCGTAAACTAGCGCGCAAGGCGCGCTCGGGGCGGCGATCGGCCGCCTGCCGACACGCCGGCGCATGCGGCGTGCTGGGTGACGGCCAGGGTCCTCGCTACGTTTGTCATCATGGCTACCCGTGCGCCCAGGGGCGGCTCGCTTCCAAGGGGCACTGCCCGCTCGCGAGGCGGGCAGGCCGATGCTGACGACGACTTCTACGAGATCCTCGACGATGACCCGCCGGGAATGACGGGCGGGACGGATTACCCGCGCGGTGGCGGGGGTGCCGCGTCCCGCGGCGCGGGCGGCGCCAGCCGGGGGGCCGGGGCACAGCCGCGGCCGCGGGCCGGGGCCGGGTCGCCGGCTCCGCGCGCCAGCGCGAGCATGGGCAGCGGTCCCGTCGGCGGGCGATCCGGCGCGGCGGGGTCTGGCGGGGGCAAGGGAGGCGGGAGCCAACCGGGGCGCGGCCGATCCGCGGGGTCCCGCTCCGGCGGGAGCGCCGGCGGCGGAAGTGGCAGCGGCGGAAGTGGCGGCGGGCCTCGCTCGGGCGCCGGGCGCGGATCCGGGGGCGCGGGCAGGGGCGGTTCAGGCAAGCGCGGTGCCGCCAAGAGCGGTGCCGCCAGGGGCGGTTCGGGCCGCAAGGGCGGGCGCGGCGGGCGGTCCGGGGCATCGTCGAAGTCGGCATCGTCGAAGTCGGCCCGGGGCCAGTCGGCCTCGGTGAAGGCGGCCCGGTCCAGCGATCCGCTGGTGATCTTGGCGGGATGGACCGTCCGATCGGTCTCGGCCGGGTGGATGCTCGTGGCCGGCGTGCTCGGGTTCACGGTCCGCCGGGTCGGGCGCAGTGCCCAGGACCTGCATCCCGATCACCAGCGGGATGGCGTCGGGCTGTTCTGGCTGGGGGCGGCGATCCTGCTCGCGGCCGGCGTGTGGGTCCGAATGCACAACGCCGTCGGGCGGGGAATCTACCTCGGGGCCAGCAGCGTCTTCGGGGACCTGGCGTTCACGATCCCGCTGGTGGCGCTGCTGCTGGCGTGGCGGTACCTGCGCCATCCCGCTCACGACTCCCCGGCGGCGCAGGTGGCGATCGGCTGGGCGGCGTTCGGCGTCGGCGGGCTGGGCCTCATGCACATCGCCAAGGGGACCCCGCCGCTGACGGCCGGCGCCCCGGCGATCCGCTCATCGGGGGGGTTCCTGGGCTTCCTGGCCTCCTATCCCCTGGTTCACCTGGTCACCCCCTGGGTGGCCACGCCGCTGCTGGGCCTGGTGGCCGGGTTCGGGGTGCTGGTGATCACGGGCACCCGGGTGCACCAGATCCCGGAGCGGCTGGGGGAGTTCCGGCAGTTGTTCGGACACGGGCAGCCGGTGACCGACTACGACGACGAGGACGCCGGCTACGAGGACGACTACGACGAGGAGCTCGGCGAGGCGAAGCCGCGGCGCGGCCAGATCCCCCGCGCGATCCGGCTGCGGCCGTCGGCCATCGAGTCGGGCGACCACCTGCGGCCCTACGACACCCCGGTGCTCGGCGGGCGGCGAAACGCGGGCCGCGGGGCCGGCGCGGCGGCCGGGAGCGCGCCCCGGGAGGCGCGGATCAGCGAGGACCTGCTCGAGGAGCTCGGCTTCGCCGCGTCCGCCGATCCGGGCGCGGCCGATCCGGGCGCCTACCCTGGCTCGGTCGACGACCCGACGGACCCGGCCCTCGGTGACGGGACCGCGGGCCTGGTGGCGCCGGGCGTCTCCGACCCCAGCGGCCCCGCGCCCGGCCGGGCGGGAACCGCGGCCGGCGGCAAGGGGTTCGACCCGCAGGGGCCGCTCAAGCCGGGTGAGCAGCTCACCCTGAGCGGGGCCGCCGCCGGCCACTACACCCTGCCGCCGCCCGCGCTGCTGAAGCCGGGGTCGGCGCCGAAGGCGCGGACGAAGGCCAACGACGTGGTCGTGGCCGCGCTGCAGGAGGTGCTGGAGCAGTTCAACGTGGATGCGACGGTGTCCGGGTTCAGCCGGGGGCCGACGGTCACCCGGTATGAGATCGAGCTCGGCCCGGCCGTGAAGGTCGAGCGGGTCACCGCGCTGTCGAAGAACATCGCGTACGCGGTCAAGTCGGCCGACGTGCGGATCCTCCCTGTCATCCCGGGCAAGTCCGCGATCGGCGTGGAGATCCCGAATGCCGACAAGGAGATCGTCTCACTCGGGGACGTGCTGCGATCGGCGCAGGCGGTCGCCGACCATCACCCGATGGTGGTGGGCCTGGGCAAGGACGTCGAGGGCCACACCGTCTTGGCCAACCTGGCGAAGATGCCGCACGTCCTGGTGGCGGGGGCGACGGGGTCCGGTAAGTCAGTCTGCCTCAATGGCCTGATCACCTCCGTGCTCATCCGCGCGACGCCCGAAGAGGTGCGGATGATCCTGATCGACCCCAAGCGGGTCGAGCTGTCCATCTACGAGGGCATCCCGCACCTGATCACGCCGATCATCACCAGCCCCAAGAAGGCGGCCGAGGCGCTGGAGTGGGTGGTCGGGGAGATGGAGCGCCGCTACGACGACCTGGCGGCCTCGGGGTACCGGCACGTGGACGACTTCAACAAGGCGGTGCGGGCCGGGAAGCTGGTCCCGCCGCCCGGCTCGGAGCGGGTGTATGAGCCCTACCCCTACCTGGTGACGGTCGTCGACGAGCTCGCCGACTTGATGATGGTCGCCCCGCGCGACGTCGAGGACAGCATCGTCCGGATCACCCAACTGGCGCGGGCGGCCGGCATTCACCTGGTGCTGGCCACCCAGCGCCCCAGCGTGGACGTCGTGACCGGCCTGATCAAGGCGAACGTGCCGTCGCGGCTGGCGTTCGCCACCTCCTCGCTGGCCGACTCGCGGGTCATCTTGGACCAGCCGGGCGCGGAGAAGCTGGTCGGCCAGGGCGACGCGCTGTTCTTGCCGATGGGGGCGTCCAAGCCGCTGCGGCTGCAGAACGCCTTCGTCTCTGAGAAGGAGATCCGCGACATCGTCGCGCACTGCAAGAAGCAGGCTGAGCCGGCGTACCGGGAAGACGTCGCGGCGGCCCCGGACAAGGCGCGCGAGGTCGACGCCGAGATCGGCGATGACCTTGACCTTCTCATGCAGGCCGCCGAGCTGATCATCACCACCCAGTTCGGCTCGACGTCGATGCTCCAGCGCAAGCTGCGCGTCGGCTTCGCGAAGGCCGGCCGGCTGATGGACCTGCTGGAAAGTCGCGGTATTGTCGGGGCCAGCGAAGGTTCCAAGGCCCGAGATGTACTGCGCAGGCCGGACGACCTCGATGAAGTGCTCATGTCGTTGCGGGGCGGGTAGCCGGGAGCCGCGCCTTCCGGAGGGGACGCTCCGCAACCCCGAGGGGCTGACCTCAGTAATAGCCCGGCCCATCAATTCTGTTACATCAGGTGACTGACTGGGCACATGGAGTTATGGTATTCACGGCGATCATTCCAGGAGGCGCGGCGTGAGCATCGGTGACGCTCTGGCGGAGGGACGACGTCAGGCCGGTCTCACTGTCACCCAGGTCAGCCAGCAGACCCGGATCAGGGAGTCGATCATCCGGGCCATCGAGCAGGGCGACTTCTCGTCATGCGGCGGGGACTTCTACGCCCGCGGCCACATCCGCTCGATCGCCGGGGTCATCGGAACCGATCCGGCCCCGCTGATCAGGGAGTACGACGAGGAGCACGGCCCGCCCGGCGCCATCTCGGCGGCGGACGTCTTCGAGCCATCGACCCCAATCAAGATCCGCCAGCCGCGGTCCTTCCCACTGGGCAAGGTGCTCGCGGTGGCCCTGGTCCTGGTGGCCGGCTTTGGCGCCTACCGGATCGCGACCTCGCACTCCGGCAAGCCGCCCGTCACCCCGGTCGCCGCGCTGAGGCCAACGCCGACGACCACCACGCCGCCGGTGGCGGCCCCGCGGCCAACCCGCCCGGCGTTCCCGCCGGGCGAGGCACAGATCAGGCTCACCGCGACCCAGGACTGCTGGGTCGGCATCACCGACGCCTCCGGCAAGCAGTTGTACAACGGGGTCGTCCAGGCGGGCAAGTCGATGACCTGGCGGGAGAGGCACCGCGTGGCGGTCCGGCTGGGCAACCCGTCCGGGATCACGCTGATGGTCAACGGCAGGAACGCGACGCCCAGGACCGTCAACCCGGCCACCGTCAACGTCAGTCCCCAGGGTGGCACGACCGTGGCCTGATCAGCGGCCTACTGAGACAGCCCCTTCACCAATCGTAGGTTTCTAGTTAACTCTCCCGTTTCCCGTCTCTCTTAACTTTCCCTTGAGGCTCCCGGGCGCTGCCTGGGAAGGCTGAGGGATGCATGAGAGGGGAAACCAGTGAAGCGAAGGGTCCGGGTACTGGCTATCAGCGCCAGCACGATCGTCGCAGTCGGTGGCGCGGCGACTGGCGTCGGACTGGCGTCGACGCCGCATGGCCCGTTCCTAACGGGAGTGCCGACGGCGAACTCCAAGTCCGATGGCTACTCGCCGCCAAGCAGGCTGTCGCCGCAACTGCGGCAGGTCGTGGCCGCGCAGGGATCGACGAAGGTCGAGAACCCCGGCGCCCTCGTCTCCTACTACGGCTACTTCAACGACGTGACTAACGCGGCGGGCGCGCCCCAGATGCTGCCGACGCCCACCTCGACCACCGAGGCGCAGAAGTCGGAGCCGGACAAGAACACCTACCTGGTCCTTGACCGGGGCCTACCGGGTGCCGACCCGCACTACTACTACGGGACGCACTTCCTGTTCCAGGGACACGAGAGTGGCGTCGACGGGAAGAGCTTCATCAGCCGGATCAACCTCGACGCGGACGCCGCGCACCGGGTCACGGTGCTGGCCACCACGGATACCGCCGGGCAGCCCATCGCCCCGATCGACGGGTCGACGTGGGACCCGTGGGCCCGGCGCCTGATCCTCACCACCGAGGACGCCGGCGCGCCGACGTACTCCGCGACCCCCGGCTACCCATCGGTCGTGACCGACATCTCCGGCTCGCTGGGCCGCGGCGGCTACGAGGGCGTCCAGAACGACTCGGCCGGCAACCTGTGGATCGTCGAGGACAGCGGCGGCCCGGCCAAGAACGGCACGACCGCCAAGCGGCCCAACAGCTTCCTGTACCGCTGCGTCCCCGCCCGCCCGGGTGACCTGGCCCACGGCAAGCTGCAGGTCCTGCAGGTATTCAATGGCGCTGGCAACCCGATCACATTCGACAGCCAGGCGGCGCTCAACAACCCGGACCAGGTCGCGGTGCACACCTACGGCACCGTGCTCAAGACACGGTGGGTGACGATCCACAACACCGCCACCGACGGCACCACGCCGTTCGACGCCAACTCTCTCGCCAAGGCGGCGCAGGCCACGCCGTTCAAGCGACCGGAGAACGGGCAGTTCCAGCCGGACTCGGGCTTCCGGACGTTCTTCTTCGACGAGACCGGTGACACCAACTCCACGACGCCGGAGGCGCCCTCGGCGGGCGGCTTCGGCTCGATCCTCAAGCTCACCCAGGGCTCTCCGAGCGCGAGCACCGGCAAGCTCACGCTGTTCTACGCATCCGACGAGGCCCACAGCAGCCTGGACAATGTCACCTTCCTGTCCAAGGACCTGGTCACGTTCGTCCAGGACGCCGGAGACGGGCTTCACGGCCAGGCGAACGCCCTGGACTCGGGGTACGTGTGGGACACGGGCGTGAACTACTCCAACCCGGCCAACCAGCCGGTCCGCTGGCTCGCGGAAGGACGTGACCCCTCGGCGACCATTGACTCGGCCTTCGGCGGCTTCAGCAAGAACGAGGGCGATAACGAGATCACCGGCGTGCACGTCTCCACCGGCGACCCGAGCGCTCACGGGATCCTCGGCGCCACGGCGCCGGACCTGCGGGACCGGGGCTGGCGCTGGTTCTACACCCAGCAGCACGGCGACAACTCAACCTGGGAAGTCTTGTACCGCAGCTAATGAGGTTTTCAGGCGACCCGCGCAGGGACCCGGTGGTTTTCCCGGGACCCTGCGCGGGGAGCCGGACTCTGCGGACGAGAACCGTGGCGGCGGGTGGCCTGGGGGCTGGTTCGCGCCCCCCGGGAGGGCGCGGGGCCAGACAATGGAGCCGACTCCCGGCCAAGGCTTCTGATCACATACGCTCTGCATGTGCCTAGTTCCCGTACCGTCAGCCTGGTTACGCTGGGCTGCGCCCGCAATGAGGTCGACTCCGAAGAGCTAGCCGCCCGGCTGGCCGCTGGCGGCTGGACATTGCGCGGCGAGGGGGAGGAAGCCGACGTTGTCCTGGTTAACACCTGCGGCTTCATCCAGGCCGCCAAGCAGGAGTCCATCGACGAGCTGCTGGCCGCCGAGGACTCCAGCGCCAAGGTGGTCGCCGTCGGGTGCCTGGCCGAGCGGTACGGAGGCGAGCTGGCCGACGCCCTCGACGCCGAGGACGCCGATGTCCAGGTGCTCGGGTTCGATGACTACGCCGACATCTCCGCCCGGCTGGACGACGTCATGGAAGGGCGGCGCCGGCCCGCGCACGTGGCCCGCGATCGCCGGACGTTGCTGCCGGTCAGCCCGGCTAGCCGCCAGCAGGCGCGCGAGACGACGGCTGTCCCTGGTACCACGCTGACCGGCGATGCCATGATCCCTGACCTTCCGGCGGGCGTGGCGCCCGCTTCCGGCCCGAGGGTCGTCCGGCGCCGGCTCTCGGGCGGGGTGAGCGCCCCCATGAAGATCGCCTCCGGCTGTGACCGGCGCTGCTCGTTCTGCGCGATCCCGTCCTTCCGGGGTTCCTTCGTCTCCCGCCGCCCGCCGGAGCTGCTGGCCGAGGCGGCCTGGCTGGCTGGCCAGGGAGCCCGCGAGCTGCTGCTGGTGAGCGAGAACTCCACGTCATACGGCAAGGACCTGGGCAGCCTGCGGCTCCTTGAGGAGCTGCTGCCCGAGCTGGCGGCCATCGACGGCCTGTCCTGGGTGCGGGTCAGCTACCTGCAGCCAGCCGAGGTGCGCCCCGGCCTGGTCGACGTGATGACCGCGACCCCCGGCGTCGTGCCCTACTTCGACCTGTCCTTCCAGCATGCCAGCGGCCCGGTCCTGCGGTCGATGCGCCGGTTCGGTGACCGCAAGCGCTTCCTGGAGCTGACCGACCGGATCAGGCAAGCCAGTCCCCAGGCGGGCATCAGGTCCAACTTCATCGTCGGCTTCCCCGGCGAGACCCCCGATGACCTTCGCGAGCTTGAGCTGTTCCTCAGCGAGGCGCGGCTGGACGCGATCGGGATCTTCGGCTACTCCGACGAGGACGGCACCGAGGCGGCCGGCTTCCCCGCCGAGCGCAAGGTCGATGAGGACGAGGTCGGCCGCCGGGTCGATGAGTTCGCCCGCCTGGCCGAGGAAGTGATGGCGCAGCGGGCCGCCGACCGGATCGGCGAGACGATCCAGGTGCTCGTGGAGGAGGTGCTGGGCGACGGCCAGTTCGAGGGCCGCGCCGAGCACCAGGCCCCGGACGTGGACGGCACGGTGTTGCTCACTGTGGAAGGCGCCCTGGAAGACGCCGTGGACGGCACTGCGGGCGGGGTCGCCCCCGGCGACCTCGTGACCGCGCGGGTAACCGGCTCCGACGGGGCCGACCTCCTGGCCAGCCGGATATGACCGGGTTCGCGACGGGCGCGCCCTCGGAGGTCCGGGGTCGTGGCTGACCCTCACCCGCCAGGTCCCGATGCCGTCGACCCGCGCAACGCAGGCCTGGTCAACGTGGCCAACGCGCTGACCGTCGTGCGGCTGCTGCTCGTGCCGGTCTTCGTGGTCTTCCTCGTCGAAGCGGGTCACCCGGCCAGCACGGGCTGGCGGCTGGCGGCGCTGGCCGCCTTCGGCGTGGCGTCCCTGACCGACCTGCTCGACGGCCAGCTGGCGCGCAGCCGCGGCCTGGTCACCGACTTCGGCAAGATCGCCGACCCGATCGCCGACAAGGCGCTGACTGGCGCGGCGCTGATCAGCTTGACAGCGCTCGGGGAGCTGCCCGGCTGGGTGACCGCGCTCATCTTGGCCCGCGAGATAGGCGTGACCGCGCTGCGGTTCGCGGTCATCCGGCGGGGCGTCATCGCCGCGAGCGCCGGGGGAAAGCTCAAGACGCTGCTCCAGATCGCCGCCATCTGCCTGTACCTGCTCCCGCCGTCGCTGAGCCCGCCCGCCCTTGTTAAGGAAATTGTCATGGGCGCTGCCCTCGTGGTAACGCTGGTGACCGGCGTTGACTACGTAGTACGCGCGGTGCGCCTGACCCGGCAGCCCGCGAGACAGCACGGCAGTGCTAACCAGGCCGGCAGTGTGACCCAGGACGGCAGTGCGACCCAGGACGGGTCTGCGACCCAGGCCGGCAGTGCCAGCCAGGACAGCGGCACCGGGCACGACGGCAGGCAGACCCACGACCGGGCCTGATCATGAGCGCGGAGGGGGAACTAGTGCCAGAACCAGAGGCGGCGGGCCCAGGCTCAGCCGGGAGTGCCGCGCGGGAGCTGGCCACCGAGGTGCTGCGGCTGCTGCGCGAGTCCGGCTGGACCGTCGCGACGGCGGAGTCGCTGACCGGCGGGCTCGTCGCCGCGGCGCTGACCGATATCCCGGGATCGTCGGCCGCGTTCCGCGGCGGTGTCGTCTCCTACGCCACCGACCTGAAGGCGCGCCTGCTCGGCGTGG
>JAICUO010000384.1 GCA_025935815.1 Streptosporangiaceae bacterium | reverse complement strand
CAGCTGCCCCAGCCGCCCCGAGAACGGCGTCTTGCCGGTCCGGCACTCGAAGAACACCGCCGTCGCGGCGTAAATGTCCGACGCCGGCGTGGCCGGGGCCCCGTTCCACTGCTCGGGCGCCATGTACAGCGGGGTGCCCGCCGCGGGCGCCTTCTTCCCGGCCTTCACCGCCACGCCGAAGTCGGTCAGCTTGCTGTCGCCGACCCCGTCAACGAGCACGTTCTCCGGCTTGTAGTCGCGGTGCACGATGCCCAGCTGGTGCGCGGACGCCAGGCCCAGCAGCGAGCCCTTCAGCACCACTAGCGCCGACTCCGGGCTGGTCGACCCCTCCCGGGAGATCATCTGGTGCAGCGACACCCCGTTGACGAGCTCCATCACGATGGCCGCGCCCTCGTCCGGGTCCTCGACGTAGTCGAACAGCCGCACCACCTGCGGCACGTCCAGCGACCGCAGCACCTCGGCCTCCTCCCGGAAGCCCGCCAGGAACCCCGGGTCACGGAACAGCCGCGGCGCCAGGTACTTGATCGCCGCTTCCTGGCCGCTGGCATCGTGGATCGCCGCCACCACCCGGCCAGACGCCCCCCGGCCCAGCTCCCGCTCCTCGGTATAGCCGGGTACCACCCATGCGCTCATCAAGTCGCTCCGTAAGGAGTCCCCCCGAGAGGGGATGCACTAAAAGGAAGGAACTGGACAGTGCGCCGCCCGACGCCCACCCGCGCGCCAGGATCGAGGACCGCCACGTCCAGCGGCGCCAGCGGGCGCGGACCGCCCTGCCGGTAAAGCACCGAGCCGTTAGCCGAGCCGAGGTCACGGACCTCGACCTGCCAGCCGACCAGGGAGACTCGCAGGTGCAGCCGGGACACGGTGCCCTTGGGGTCGGTGATGCGCAGCGGCGTGGCCCGCCCGGCTGCCACGTCACCGTCGAGCACGGGCTCGCGGCCGATGACGTAGTCCCGGTCGAGGGTGAAGCCGCGCCCGTCGTCGACCAGCAGCACGCCCAGCGGCGGGCGGGGCTGGCGCCGCACGTTCCCGGTGACCTCGTGCATGCTCATGCCGCATTCGCGGCAGAACATCGCCTCGGGCGGGTTGAAGTGCATCCGCGCGCACGCGGTCCCGTCGATCATGACCGGCTCAACGGCCGCGAGGGCCACCATCTCCATCGTGGACAGGTCCGCGATGGGCGGCTCGGACATGCCGCTCAGGCCGCTGAAGTCGGACTGTGTCATCCGGGCGGTCGGCCCCACCGGCTCCGCCTCGCTCCGGAACCAGCTCTCGGTGTCCGACCCGGACCCGTTCACCGGGGCGGCATTGCTGTAAGCGGCACCGTGGGAGGCGGCACCGTTCAGAGCCTGGCCGGCCGCGAAGGGGTCATCGGGGAATTGCGGTGCCTCGGTGAACTGCGGTGCCTCTATGAACTGCGGTGCCTCGGTGAACTGCGGTGCCTCGATGAACGAGGCCGCCTGCGCGTGAGCGGGGTCACCGAACGCGGCCGGCCCGTCGGCCGCGCGCTGCGCGCTGCCGGCGAGCATGGTCGGCTCGTAGCCCGCCTCGAACGCCGGGGATACTCCGCTCGCCTGGCGGGGCGGAGTATCCGCCTCTGGCGAGGCGACCTCCGGCCGCGGTGTCTCCGGGTGCGGCGTCCCCGGCAGCACGGCCCCCGGGGGCGGGGGCACGTCGCGCGCCGCCGGCCCGGCCAGCATCGTGGGCTCATAGCCCGGCTGGTAGGAGACCTCCACGGGAACCGGGTCGGTCGCGGCGGGATCCGGGATCGCCGACACCGGGCCTGCTGACCCTGCGCTGGCCAACCCTGCGCTGGCTGACACGGGGCTCGCGTTAACGGGCTCCGGGTGCCGGGACACGGTGTCCTCGCCGACCTGCTCCCCGTCCGCCGACCCAGTCTCAGCCAGCCCGGTGACAGCGGCTGACGGCTGGGGCTCGCTGGGGATGAGGGCCTGGCTCGCCTCCTGCGTGACGGTGAGGAGGAGCCCGCCGCCGTAGACGATCCCGCCGTCGAGCCAGAGCCGGGGATCGGGTGCCGCCGGGGCGCCGACGGCGAGCCGGACGGTGACGACCGCGCCGGTGAACGACCGGACGACCGGGATCATCGACCCGCTGGCGGTCATCTCAGCTTCCGGGCCGCCGTCGGCGGAGACCAGCGCGATCGCCTCGCCGTGCACGAGGACCGCGACCTCCCCGCTGAACGTCACCCCGGCGCACGCCCAGGCCGGCCGTCCCCCGCGCTCCAGCGCGGCGCGCGTCCCCGCCAGCGCGAGGGCGGCGCCGTCGCCATTGGCGTCGGCGACCGCGCTGAGCGCGGTGAGCAGTGGGTCCGGGCCCGGGTCGAGCCCGTCGCTGAGGGCCGTCAGGTTCCCGCGCCGGGCGACCAGGCCCTGGCCAGCCAGCGGGACGCACCCGGTGACGTTCATGAGCCGCACTTATAGGTGAAGGTGGCGCTCTGCTGGGAGACCACGTTGGGCGTGAAGACCTCGAGGATGGCGGTGGCCTTGTGGGTGCCCTTGCCCTTGAACGCCCACTGCAGGTCCACCCGGACCTGCTGCTGGCCGCTGCCGGCGGTGACCGTGCCGACCGGCTGGGTCTCGCCGTCCTTGCTCCACTGGTAGGTGATCGGGCCGCCACTGCCGTTGGTGAAGATCGTGCCGACCACGTCGACCGTGGAGTTGCAGGCGATTTTGTCGGGGTTGGCGATCGCCACGGTGGCGGCGGTGACATTCAGCGCCGGGTGGTGGTTCCTGTTCCAAACGTAGTAGGCCACGCCGCCAACGATGGCGAAGGTCAGCAGGGTGCTGAGCACGCTGGTCCACCGGCGCCGACGGGGCGCGGGCCGCGCGCTGGGCCATGCCTGCGGGCCGCCGCCCCGGCTGCCGCGCTGGGCCTTGTCCTTGCCGCGGCCGCGGCGGCCGGAGCCTGCCCCGGAGTCAGGCTGCCCCAGCGGCTGGATGGGCGGCAGGCCCTGTCCGCCCTGGGCGGGGGCCTGGTAGCCGGGCTGGGCGAACGGGTCCTGGCTGAACGGGTCCTGCCCGGGACCGGCGGCCATGACGGTGGGACGGTAGGCGTCCGAGCCGGCTCCGGCCGGGCCCTGGCCCGCGTTGTCGGCCAGGACAGTCGCCCGGTAGGCCTCCGAGTTCGGGCCGGGGGGCAGCATCGTCTCCGCGCTGCCAGCCAGGAAGGTGCGCCGGTCCGCCTCGTGCTCCGGCTCGGGCCCGCTGCCGCCGGCGAGGTTGTCGCTGATGCCGGTCAAGATCCGCACGACGTAGCCCGCGTCCGGCGGGCGCGCCTCGCGGTCCTTGGCCAGCAGCCGGTCAACCAGCTCGGGAAGGCCGTTGGGCAAGTCGCCGCGGATGTTGCGCATCGGGACCGGGGGTTCTTGCAGGTGCATGCGCATGAGGGCGATGGGGACCGAGGCTACGAACGGCGGGCGGCCAGCCAGCAATTCGTACAGGACGCAGCCGAAGGAGTACAGGTCCGAGCGCGGGTCCACGTCGATCCCGGCGGCCTGCTCGGGCGACATGTACGACAGCGTGCCGACGGTCTCGCTGGGCGCGGTCAGCCGCGGGGAGTTGTCCTCGAGCAGCCGCGCGATGCCGAAGTCGACGATCGTGAGCTGGCCACGGGCCGACACCATGAGGTTGCTCGGCTTGATGTCACGGTGCACGACGCCGATCGCGTGCGCGGCAGCCAGCCCTGAGCAGGTCTGCTTGGCGATCCGCAGCACGCTCTCGACGGGGAACATGCCTAGGCCGTTGGCCTGCCGCTGGCGCAGCATGGCGGCCAGCGAGATCCCCTCGGCCAGGTCCATCACCATGAACAGCTCGTTGCCGACCCGGCCCGCCTCCATGGCGGAGACGATGTTCGGGTGCCGGAGCCTGGCCAGCGTGTCGGCCTCACGCCGGAACCGGGCGATCGTCTCCGAGACCATCGCCTGGTCGTCGATGTTCGCGAGCTGGACCAGCTTGACGGCGACCGGCTGGCGCGTGGCCAGGTCCCGGCCCCGCCAGACCTCGCCCATAGCTCCGCTGCCGAGCGGGACCTCAAGCTCGTACCGTCCCACTAGCGTTCGGGCCACCTGCACCTCACCCACCCATTTGAAGCGCGCGTCCTGCCTCGCGAAACCGGTTTGTGCGCACGGTGCGACTGAAGTTCGGCGCGGCTAAGTTGAGCAAAGCATAAATGATGGCACGCCAGGCCGGGAGCGTTGCGCTGGGCGGGCTGACGTTAATTTAATTTTCTTCATTTTGTGTGGATTGTTCGCGCGCCTGCGCGATCTTGCCTAATCGTGGGGCTTCCCGGTGCGCTCACGGCCCGCCGAGGCAGTCCGGGGCGCCCACTGATTCGACGAATGTAAATGCCGAGGGTCATCCGGAGCGAGCCGGGCTTACCGCCGCGACCCCTTCCTCTCACGCTGGGTGCCGGCCGGCGCGCCCTCAGCCCCGCCGCCGGCGCCGAATGACGCCATCTCGTTACCGGAACGTGCCGAGCGCGAGCGCCTCTTGCTGTTATCAGCGACGCAGGCCGGCGGCGCCGGACGGCGATCGCGGGATTGCCCGCAGAGTTGATTTGTCGACAATGCCGAGCGCCCGCGCACGCCCGCCGGCTCCGAAGAGTGGCTTCAGCGACAAACGTGCCGCCCCGCGACGACGCGGCCGCGCGTTAGTATCCTCCGCCGGAAGTCCCGGACACCCAATCGCCGGTACCGGCCGCCTGAAACCCGTGTCCGGTGGGGTGGACGGGGATTGGCGGCTTGGAGTGAGCACAGGGCCGTGGCCGAGGTAGCGGGCCTGGAATTAATTGCCCATCACCTGCTCATTCGCTACATTCAAGGCTGGACGATCGATCCCGCGGTCGGGGGGTGGAGAGATTGGTCCGTCCGCGAGCTCACGGGGAAGAGCGCGTCAGCGCAGACGACAACACGGCAGACAACAACACGGCAGACGACGCAGCAGGCGACGACGCAGATGGCGATGAGGGACATTTCCTTATCGGCGAGGGGGGCCGCGGCGGCGGGCGCTGGCCGGGGGTGGCGATCGCCGCCTTGCTCGCGGTGTGGGGTGCCGCCGCGATCGTCGGCATGTCCACGGCCCGCCACCAGCTCTCGCCCCAGTTCCCATCGGCCCAGCCCGCTCCGCCGGCGGATTCCGGGCCGGGCGCGGCCGCGCGGCCAGCGTCCGCGCGGCCGCCAGGACCGGCGGGCCCGGCTATGGCCGGGCCCAGCTCACCGTGGCCGCCCGGGAAGCCAGCGCTGGCCGGAATCGCCCGCCGCCCGGTGGCGGCCAGCTCGCCGCCGCTCACCGGCGGCCCGTCCGGCTCCCCGCCCGCGCCCGGTTCCCCGGGCGCGGCACTACCCGCGGGAACACGGCCCTCAAGAACACCGACCGCGGGAACACCGACCGCGGGAACACAGCCTTCGCAAACACAGCCCGTGGCCGCCGGATGGCGGGCCTACGCCGACCCGGGCGGGTTCACGATCCAGCTGCCGCCCGGCTGGTCGGCCGGCCCCCGGACCGCGACCCACGTCACCTTCAGCGGGCCGCGGCCGGGCTTCACCGTGGTGGTGTGGTGGACGACCGCCCCGCAGCCGGACCAGCTCGCCGACTGGCGGCAGCAGGCCGCCTACAAGGCGCAGACCGACCCGACCTACCGGCAGCTCGCCATCCGGCGGGTGAGCTACCGCGGCTACAACTGCGCCAACTGGGAATTCTCCAACAGCTACCACGGACAGGCCATCCACGTGCTCGACCACGGGTTCATCGTGACACCCGGCGCCCTCGCGTACGCGATCGAGCTGTACGGCCCGGAGGCCGGCTGGCGGAACGTCCGCGCGGGGATCTGGGCCGGGCTGCTCGACAGCTTCACCCCGGCGCGCTGGGGGCGCGCCCCGGCCCGCTGACGACTCGAACTGACGAGCGGGTACGCTGGCCCCATGACAGACGCGCGGGTGGCCTGGGTGACCGGAGCATCGCGGGGCATCGGGCGCGGTGCCGCGATAGCGCTCGGCCAGGCGGGCTGGGTCGTCTACGTCACCGCCCGGTCCTCGGCCGCCGGGCGGACCACCGCCTTGCCGGGCACGGCCGAGGAGACCGCGCGGGCGGTGACGGCGGCCGGCGGGCAGGGGATCGCCATCGTGTGCGACCACCGCGACGATGACGCGGTCGCCAGCGTCGCCGGCCGGATCACCGCCGACCGCGGCCGGCTGGACCTCCTTGTCAACAACGCGTGGGGCGGCTACGCGGGACTGGCGGCTAGGCAGTGGGATCAATGGACCGCCCCCTTCTGGGCGCAGCCGCTGTCCCTGTTCGATGACATGTTCGCCAGCGGGGTCCGCGCGCACTACGTCGCGCTCGCCACCTGCGCGCCACTGCTCATCGCCACGGCGGGGAGCCTGGCGGTGACCATTTCGGTCGCCATCCCCGACGCCGGCCTGGGCTCCCACGGGGTCGCCTACGCGATGGCCAAGGCGGCCGACGACCGGCTGGCCGCGGCCGCGGCGGTGAAGCTCAGGGAGCATGGGGTCGCCTCGGTCGCGGTCTACCCCGGGTGGGTGCGGACCGAGACCGTGCTGCTGTACGCCGCCGACCTCGACCTCGCCGGCTCCCAGTCCCCCGAGGGAGTCGGCCGCGCCATCACCGCGCTGGCCGCCGACCCTGACGTGATGGCCCTCACCGGCCGTGCGCTGGACGTCGGCGAGCTCGCCATCCGCTACAACGTCGACGTGTCGGCTTAGCGCCATCGCCGCCGGCCCCGGGCAGCGGGCCACTCTCGACTATGATCACTTAACGTGACCGTGTTTCCACCAAATGGCACGTCCAGGGACTGGGCGCTGGTACTGGACGCCAGCGGCGCCGACCTGGCCGGCTGGCCGCGCTCGGAAGAGGGGGCCAGCAACGACTCCCCGGGCACGGTGGTTGTCAACGGCGCCGGCGACCTGGTGCTGCGCACGTCCGGGGCAGACGGGAACGACGCGGCCATCGAGTCGCCGCGGGCCTACGGGCCCGGCGTCATCGAGGCGCGGCTGCTGATCCCGGACCACGGGAACGGCCTTATCCCTAACTGGCCGGCGTTGTGGCTGCTCGGCGCGGACTGGCCGGCGGGCGGTGAGCTGGACGCCTTCGAGGGCATGAGCGGGCTGAACTACGCCTCCTACTGGCAGGGCCCGGACCGCGACCACGTCGCCGGGCCGACCACCGGGGAGTCGTTTTCCGCCATCGGCTACACCGGTACCCACGTTGAGCCGGCCGGGCCGAACATCGGTCCCGGATGGCACACCGTCGCGGTGCACCGCGCGGCCGGGTGCGCCAGCGTGTACTACGACGGGGCCCGGTACGTGACCTTCCACGGGACGCTCGATGTCCCGATGAAGATCATCATCAACAACACCCAGGGCCCGAGCGGGCTGCGGCCCCCGGGAACCGCCAGTGACCTGATCGTCCGGTACTGCCGCGCCTGGTGCCCGGCCTAGTGTCGCTGGCTCCCCGACGCCGATGGCGCCGCCCACGTCCCGGGACCGGCGAAGGTCGCAATCGTGTGAAGTCGCTTGACCGCCGCCGGCCGCCCT
>JAICUO010000124.1 GCA_025935815.1 Streptosporangiaceae bacterium | reverse complement strand
CTAATAAGACCGCCAGTGACCTGGCGCATTTAGCCGATCATCGCGCGGCCTGTGTGACTTCTCATGCCGGACTCATCACAGCGCCTGGTGGCCTGGTGGCGTGGCGTCTTGGCCAAGCATGACCTGCCTGACCTGGAGGTCAGGATGGTGCAGGAAGCTGTCCACGAGCGCAGTGGATCCGCCGATGCAGCTCCAGTCGTCGTCCCACAGCGTGGAGACCAGCCAGGCGCGGTCGGCGGGGAACATCAAGTTGGGCAAGGCGCCCTTCCAGAAGCCAGGGTCGTTCCCGCGCCAGGTGGCGGCTTGCTGCGGTCCCGCCTGGACCAGCACGTAGTGCCATCCTGAATACAAGGTGACCATCGGCGCACCGGGGAAGACGATGTCGTCGGCGCCGGTGTCGAGGTACCCAAGCCACCACGGCTGGCTTGCCGAGTGTTCGCTCAGCAGCGCTACCACGGCCCGGTCATGCTTGTCCTGCTGTTCGTCGTTGTCGGGCAGCACGGCCGTGGCGTAGGCCTCGAAGACCGGGGGGATCGCCGCAGTGATGGCCCGGCCGATGGATGTGCCGCTGGTAATCCACGCGACCTCGGCATCAGTCCCGATCCGCCAGGTGCTGCCGTCCCTGGCTAGCCTGACCGGCCGGCGAGAATCATCAGTGGCCATCCCGCCAGCCTAAGTGCCCGCGCTGCGCCATGCATGCGCCTGCACCCCCGGCCTTGAAGTGCTGTTGGCACCTAGCCGCGTGTTTAGGGAAGACTGGCGATTCCCCCACCTCATGGATAGTGAGCAAAATGTACCCCCGCCGCTATCCCCTCAGGGATCGGCCATCCGTGTCCGCGCCGGGGCCTTGCGCCCTGGCCGGGCCTCGCCGCCGGTCACTAGATCGCCTCGTGCCGGGCGCCATCCCGGCCGACCGAGTCGCGCCCGGTGCCGCGGGTGGCAGGGGTGGTTAGATCCAGGCGCGGGTCTCGTTGCGGGCTTCCTTGGCGCGGAATGCGGCCTCTAGGTCGATGTCGCAGCGGTTGGCGATCGACATCAGCAAGATGAGCGCGTCGGCTGCCTCGTCGCCAATGTCGGCGATGCGGCCTGCGGGGTCTTGCGGGTGGCCCTGGAGCTTGCGGACGGCGCGGTAGAGCTCTCCGACTTCCTCGCCGAGCTTGAGGCACTGGGAGCTGAGGTCTTGCGCGTCCAGGCCGCGCTCGGCTTCCATCTGCCTGACGTAGTCCTGGATGCGGGGCAGGGAAGCCCCCAGGCTCAGCGGCTCCATGTGGTTACCTTGCGCGTTCGGCGGGACGGTCTGGAGTAGCGACTCTAGCGAACCGCGGTGGTGGCCGGGTGGTGATTTGCTGCTTTGCGGGCAGGGTCAAGGTGGCGGCACGTGCGCGGACCAGGCGCTGCTCGCCTCGCCGATCTGGTTGAACGCGCGGCGCGGGGGGATGCCGGCGAGGTAGCGGGCGCGGGTTTGGTGGTAGGCCTTGAGCGCGGTGTCCTCGTGGGCAAGGAACTGGACGCCAGTCATGGCCTGGCTGGCGAGTGCTACTTCGTTGCCCGTGTCCCAGCGGACCAGGACGGTCTCATGGCCGACCTGGACCCCGTCAGCGTTGACCTCGAAGCCGCCGAACAGCGTCCGCCCCTTAAGGCCGAGCGCGGCTTCCCAGAGGACCTCGCGGCTGGTGCTGCCCGCCAGCCTTGCGCAATGTGCCGCCAGCACCGCCGCCGCCGCAGCCTGGACGGCCGGGTAATCGGGCACGGCGGGGGACCCCGTCGCATGCGCCGCGAGGAAGTCAGCCTCCGCTGGCCCGAGCTCCGCATCGCCGCTAGTGCCGGGGAACCACTGGCCCACGCCGAGGATGCCCCGGGGATCGGTAACCGCCACCCCGAACTCACGCACGCCCGCCGCGATCGCGCACACCACCGCCGGGGGATCGGGCAAGGCTCGCGCCCGCAGGACGGTTTCCACGTCGTCTTCAAATGTCCCGGCGCAGAACAAGCCCCACCTGGCAGGCACGTCCCCAGGTTCCGGAAGGCTCCCGGCACTGGCCAGGATCGCCTCCATCCCCAGGCCCCGGGCCGTGCCCGCTGCGCCGGCGGCAACCTGCCTCCCGAAGCTTCCCTTGCCGTGGGTGACCCATAGCCTGATGCCGGGCTGGCTGCCCGCAACGTGGCTGAGGAACGGCTCGGCGTACCGGGAGGCCGGCGTCAGCACCGACACGATATGGCCGGGGTGGGCGGCTTCGACGTCGTCACCGGAGCCACCGTGATTCCACAGCAGCGCCCCGGAATCCGCCGCCATCCGCCCGGCGACCCTCATCAGCTGCGTGGAGTACGGGCCGAGCAGCACGTCGCACCGCCGGGTGATCGCGGGCAGGAGGCTCTCCAGCGTGCGCGGGCTGCTCTCGTCATCAGCGATGACCAGCTCAGCGGCACCGTCCAGCGACCGCCACGCGTCCAGGCCCCGCGCGGCCTGGACGCCGAACCTCGCGAACCGGCCCGTGAGGGAAAGGCACGCGCCCACCCGGATCACCCGGCGGCTAGCGTCGGCCTGGCCCGTGCTCATCAGTCATCGCAACCTCATACCGGAAGGCGTGCCGGTCAGCAGCGGCCAGCGTGTCCTGGACTTCCAGCGGCCGGTCCTCCGTGTCATAGACCGTCCGCAAGATCCGGACCACGGGCACCCCCGGCTGGATCTGCAGGCCCGAAGCCTCCTCATGCGTGGGCATCCTGGCGACAAGCTGGGTCACGGAGAACGCAACCAGCATGAGATCACGCTAGCCGCGCCGCCGCGACTTACCGGATCAGGGTGTCAACGTAGCCAGCGCCGATGCCGACCTTCTCGTAGTGCTCCTTGCAGAGCTTGATGTAGTCGAACGCGTCGAAGGTCCCGTTCGGCTCGCCGTTCTCGTCCAGCCAGATCAGCGGCCCGGTCACGTTGAAGGTGACCATCATCGGCTCGTCCGACTCGTAGGCGACCAGCGTGTGCGCCTCGCCGGGGGCCTCGTAGACGAAGTCGCCTTTGGTCGCCACCCACTCGTGCTCCAGGTAGCCCCATTTCCCGGAGATCGTGTAGGCGAACACCTGCTGCGGGTGGTAGTGCCGGTTGACCAGGCCGGCGGTGCTCGCGTACAAGATGTCGCACCAGCGGTTCTGGGTGGGGGAGATGTACAGGGGCCGGCTGCCCACGGTGGGCGACAGCGGCGCGTACCACCGCGGGTCATAGGTGGCCGCGTCGTGGATGTACTGCTCCGGCACCGCACCCGGGCGGAAGACCTCCGCCACCGGCTTCAGTTCCCGCCAGAACTCATTGGCCATGGGTAACCCCTCATCTGCCTGACATGTCGTACCTGCCTACTCTGGCGCGCGGGAGGGCGTCCGGGCAATGGGGTGACGCACGGGTGAGGCGGGGGAGGTTTGTGCCGGCCCTTAACCCGCTGCCCGCAACGGGCTGACCGGCCCCGATGAGTTAACCTGGCGTCGCATAGGCCGACGCCGACAGGAAGCCGAGGATGATGCCGGAGACGCCGCAGGAGAGCGCACCCTCCACTTACGCCGCAGCGGGAGTTGATGAGGAACGGGAGCAGAATGCCTTCGCCCGGGTGATGCGCCCGTGGCTGGCCCGCACCCAGGTCAAGTCTCCGATGGTCACGGCGATCACCGGGCTGTCCAGCGGCTACTTCGCGACGCTCATGCACCTGCCGCCCGGCCCGCCGCTGGCCCTGACGACCGATGGCGTCGGCACCAAGATCCTGCTCGCCCGCGAAGCCAACCGCTGGGAGCCCATCGGCGTCGACTGCGTCGCCAACAACGTCAACGACCTCATCTGCGTCGGCGCGGTGCCGCTCGCGCTACTCGACTACGTGGCCACCGACCGGATCGACGAGGGCGTCCTCGATGAGGTGGCGCGCGGCCTGTTCCTCGGCGCCGAGCTCGCCGGGATCGCCATCCCCGGCGGCGAGATCGCGCAGATCGGCGCGATGCTGGCCGGCTCGGCCAGCGGCGGCCCCATGCTCGACCTGGTCGGCACCGCGATCGGGGCGCTGCCGCCGGCCAGCACGGGCGGCACCGAGTACCGGACCGCCGTTGACGGCTCGGCGGTCCGCTCCGGCGATGTCGTCATCGGCCTTCCTAGCTCAGGGCTGCACAGCAACGGCTACTCGCTCGCCCGGCACGCGCTGTTCACCAAGGGCGGCATGTCCCTGACCGACCAGGTGCCCGGCACCGGGCGCCGCCTCACGGACGCCCTGCTCCAGCCCACCCGCGTGTACGTCAAGGCGGCCGAATCGCTGTGGGCCGCCGGCATCACCCCGCGCGGCCTGGCCCACATCTCCGGTGGCGGCCTGCTCAACATCGCGCGGCTGGCCGCTGACGTCTCTTATGAGCTGGACGCCCTGCCGGCCCCCCCGGAGATCTTCACGCTGATCGCGGACAAGGGCGAGATCGGCAAGGCCACCATGTACGCCACGTTCAACATGGGCATCGGCTTCTGCGCCGTCGTCGCCAAGTCCGAGCAGGAGGCCGCCCTCGACGCGCTGAAGACCGCAGGCGAGGATCCCGTCCGGATCGGCTGGGTGACCTCGCGGGCCGGCAAGTCGGTCTCGATCCCGGCGGCCGGGCTGTACGGCAGGGGCGACTCCTTCGAGCAAGTAAAACCGCACTGACGCCGGTAGGTTAGAGCCATGACCTCCGCCGCAACGCGTAAAGGCTGAATGAAGACTTGAGCCAGCAGCCCCCGATCAACCAGCAGCCCGGCAATCCACTCCTCAGCGGTCCTCTAGCGTCAAAGCTTCCCCGCAACGAAACCGGCCCCCTCGGTCAGCTGGCCCTTTCCCGCGCAGCCGTGGACCGCGCGGCGACCCGGCGCAACGACCTCGAATGGATCGAGCAGGCGTGGGCGGATCCCAAGTCGCGGGTCGTCGTGGTCCAGGGCTCACGGGCACTGGTCCGCACTAGCGGCGGCCACGCGGAGCATCATCCGGAGCTCATCCTGCGCGCTCCGCAGGATGCCCCGGCGGGGACCCGGTTCCTGCTCGGCGTGGACGCCGACGACGTCGTCTATTTCGGCGTGAGCGGGGAGATCGCGGCGGAGGGCACGTCTCGTTCGGGAGTGGAGGAAGGTGTTAAGGCCCTTCAGCTTCGGCAAGTCGGCGCGGCGCTGAGCGACCGTGATGCCGGCCTGTTCACGCATGCGGTTGCCCTGGCCAACTGGCACGATACGCACACCCACTGCCCGCAGTGCGGCACGCCGACCGTGCCCGCCCCGGCCGGGCACCTGACGACGTGCCCCCAGGACGGGACCGAGCACTTCCCGAGGCTTGACCCCGCCGTGATCATGCTGGTCACCGACCCGCACGACCGGTGCCTGCTGGCTCGCAACGCGACGTGGCCTCCCGGACGGATGTCGGTGCTGGCGGGGTTCGTCGAGCCGGGAGAGTCGTGCGAGCACGCGGTGGCGCGAGAGGTCATGGAGGAGGCGTCGATCGTCGTCGGGCAAGTGCAGTACCTGGGCAGCCAGCCCTGGCCCATGCCACGCAGCCTGATGCTCGGGTTCCAGGCCATCGCGGCCGGCGAGCAGGAGATCGAGGTCGATGCCGACGAGATCGGCGAGGCGCGCTGGTTCACCCGGGCGGAGATGCTGGCTGCCATCGAGGACGGCACGCTGGGCCTGGCCCCGACGTCGTCGATCGCCCGGCGGCTGATCGAGTTCTGGTACGGCGCCGAGATCCCCGAGGGCCCCAACTCCTGGGCCACCCCACCCAACCGCTAACCCGGTCCCCGGTCGCGGGCAAGCCCGCCCCGGGCGAGCCAGCCGCCGCGACCACGCTAGCCAGTGCGAGCCCGAACGTCAGCCCTGGACGTTCGGGCCGGCCTTCGTCACGGTGATCCGCAGCAGGACTCGCTGGTCGCGCACCATCGCGGCCCGGTAGTCATCCCAGTCCGGGTGCTCGCCGGAAATCCGCCGATAGTAGTCGACCAGGCCATCCATCGCCTCTGGCAGCTCCACGATCTCCGCCGTCCCTGAAAGCTGCACCCACGTGCCGTAGAACCGGTCCGGCAGGGCGCACAGCCAGACCCGGGGATCACGCCGGACGTGGCGCACCTTGTAGGCCGTCTGCCGGGTGCTGATGATCGCGTGCCCGGCATCGTCGACGCCGACCGTGACGGGGGACAGTTGCGGGGTGCCGTCCGCCTTGAGCGTGGCGAGCACTGCGTTGTGCTGGGAGGCGATGAACTCAATAGCCGCGTCGATGTCCATGCCTCCATCCAACCAGTGCTACCCGCCGACACGAACACGCTGTGTGTCAATGACACTTGACAGGCAGTGTCATATGTCAGTCACTGATAGCGTCGGCCGCATGGGAGGAGCGCCGCTGACCGCGATGCGCGCCGCGTTCGGCGGGCTCGTCTTCCCGGCCACCCGCGCCTGGCGCACCGAGGGCTCCACCACCGCCGAGCAGATGCTGGCGGCCTTCGACCGGTACGCCGATGAGCTCACCCCCGCGCTGTTCGGCCACTGGGGCGCGGGCGCGGTCTAGCCGATGGCGAGCACGCGGGACTGGTTTGAATCCGTCGCCGAGGCGCGCCGCCGGGCCCGGCGGCACCTCCCGGCACCGGTCTTCCAGGCGATCGAGGCAGGCGCCGAGGCGGGCATCACCCGCGAGGACAACGTCCGCGCCTTCACCGAGATCCGGTTCGCCCCGCCGCGGGTCGCGGAGCTGCCCGCCCAGCGCGACCTGGGCACCAGCGTCCTCGGCACCGCGATCGCGCTGCCGGTCATCGCCTCCCCGGTCGGCGTCCAGGCGGTGCACCCCGTCGGCGAGGCCGGGATCGCGCGGGGCACGGCCCAGGCCGGCACCGCCATGGGCCTGTCGGAGTTCGCCAGCCTGCCCGTGGAAAGCGTCATCCGCGCGAACCCGAGCCTCTTCTTCCAGGTCCACTGGTCCGCTGGCCGGCACGACCTTCATCTCCGGGCCGAACGAGCCCGGGCCGTCGGCGCGTCGGCCCTCATTCTCACGCTGGACTGGGCCTTCGCCAGCGGGCGCGACTGGGGCAGCCCGTGGATCCCCGAGCGGATGGACGCGGCCGCGATGGCGCGCTACGCCCCCCGCCTGCTAGCGCGGCCCGGCTACCTGGCCCGCTGGCTGCGCTGCGGCGCCCGGCCGGACTTGACCGTCCCCAACATGGCGGCCGCGGGCGGGCCAGCTCCCGGCTTCTTCGCCGCCTACCGGGCGTGGCAGCAGGTCAAGCCGCCCACCTGGGCGGACATCGCGTGGCTACGCGCCCAGTGGGACGGGCCGTTCATGATCAAGGGGATCATGCGGCCCGACGATGCCCGGCGCGCGCTGGACATTGGCGCCACCGCAGTCTCGGTCTCCAACCACGGTGGCAACAACCTCGACGGGACCCCAGCGTCAATCCGGGCGCTGCCCGCGGTCGCGGCGGCAGTCGGCGACCA
This sequence comes from Streptosporangiaceae bacterium, assembly GCA_025935815.1. Taxonomy (GTDB): domain Bacteria; phylum Actinomycetota; class Actinomycetes; order Streptosporangiales; family Streptosporangiaceae; genus Trebonia. Next base: position 7,378 of record JAICUO010000124.1, on the reverse strand, counting down.
GGCCGAGGTGCTGCTGGATGGCGGTATCCGGCGGGGCGGCGACGTGGTCAAGGCGCTGGCGCTGGGCGCCACGGCCGTCATGATCGGCCGCCCCGTGCTGTGGGGGCTGGCCGCCGGCGGCCCGGCCGGGGTCGCCAACGTCTTCGAGATCCTGCGGGCCGGCATTGACCGCACCCTCCTCGCCCTCGGACGCCAAAGCATCGGCGACCTCACCCCCGACGACGTCCTACTCCCCAGCGGCTTCACAGTCCCCCGGTAGCGGGGGGTCTGGGGCTGGTGGGTGCCCCCGAGAGGATACTTTGGGGTTATGGATGAGAGCCGGGCACGAGAGTTGCTTGTCGCCGAGCGCGCGGAAGTCGCGCAGTTGCTGCGGGGGACCGAGTCGGCCGTCCGCATTGACCTGCAGCAAGACGACGGGCCGGGGGACTCCGCGGACGCCGCCCAGCCGCTGGAGGCGCAGGCGAACGAGGAGGCGGTCGCCGAGCGGCTCCGCGAGCGGCTCGGCGCGATCGACCGGGCGCTTGGCCGCATCGAGGCGGGCACCTACGGGAAGTCGCTGCTCAGCGGGCAGCCGATCCCGCCGGAGCGCCTTGAGGCCGACCCGGCCGCCGAGCTGACCATCGAAGAGGCCCGCGCCCAGCACGACGGCTAGTTGTCGGTTGTCCACATCGCTATCTGCGTGCGGGAGTGGAAGCCCAGCTTCTTCATGATGTTGGCGATGTGCCGGGCGACCGTCGCCGGACTGATGTACAGCTCCGCCGCGATGTCCTTGTTGGAGTGCCCGCGAGCCACGAGCACGGTGATCTCGAGCTCCCGGATCGACAGCAATCCCTTCCCGCCGGCCGCCGGCGTTACCGCGCTGGAAGGAACCGCGCCGGGAGGAACCGCGCCAGGTGACGCGGCCCGGGCCAGGGAGGGCGCCGGCGACATCGGCTTGATGGCCAGTTCGATGGCGGTCTCGGCGCTCAGCCCGCGGCCGCGGTTCCAGAGCCGGGACACCACGTGGTCGCCCAGTTGCCGCGCCGGGGCAAGGTACCGTTCGGCCCGCGCGGCCGGCAGCGGTGGCAGGCTGCTCGCCTCGCGGAGCGCGGCGGCGGCGGCGGCCAGCATGACCGCCTGCTCGGTGTCGCCTTCGACGATGGCTAGCCCGGCGAACGCCTCCAGGCCGCGCGCCACCCCGATCCGGTTGCCCGTCCGGCGGCACAGCTGGATCGACTCGGTGAGGTGCTGGCGGGCCACGCCGGGCTCGCCGAGGCTGATCGCGACGCGGGCCAGGCCGACTAGGCAGCGGGCTATCTCCGGACGGGCGTCAACCTCCCGCAAGATCGCCAGCGCCTCGGTGTACCGCTCCCGCGCGTCGTCGTGCTCACCTTGGATCACGGCCAGGTCGCCCAGGCCCAGCTGCGCTCGCGCGGCTCCCCAGGCGTGGTCGAGGGAGCGCATGATGGCGATCGACGCGTTCGCGAGCTCGCGCGCCTCCTCCGCCCGCAGGCGCAGCCCCGCGACGGCGGCCAGGATGCCCAGCGAATAACCCTCGCCCCACTGATCGCCGGTCGACCGGGCGATCGCCATGGCCTGGGTGGCGAGGGCTTCCGCGTCGTCAGTCCGCCCGGTGTGCACCGCGATCTCGCTGAGCACGTTCAGCGCGGTCGTCGTCCAGTAGTCGTCGCCCGCCGCGCGGACCGCCTCCAGGCCGGACCGGGCCAGCGGCTCGGCGGCGGCCGGGTCACTGGACAGCAGCAGCTGGGCATACCCGATGAGCGCCGAGCCACGCACCTGCCGCGGCACCCGCGCGGCGCCCGGCGCCGACAGGAAGTCCTCCAGCCACTTGGAGCCGAGCCGGTACTCACCCCGGGCCAGCCACACGGCCCTGGCCGCGACGCACATCCGCATGCCCGCCGCCAGGTCGCCGTCGGCCAGGCACTGGCCGATCGCCTGCCACAGGTTGCTCTCGTCGACGTCATACCGGCGGAACGTGTCGACCCGCTGCGCCCAGGTCCCCGGCACGATCGCCATGCCCACCCGGAAGTTGTGCTCCAGCACCGCGCGCACGTAATCGCGGTGCCGCCGGCGGAACTCCGGCTCCTCCGCGGCTTCGGACAGCTTTCCCGCCGCGTACTCGCGGATCGTGTCCAGCAGCCGATAGCGGGCCTGGCCGAGCGCCTCCGGCTCCCGCACGACCAGCGACTTGTCCACCAGGGCGGCGAGCAGGTCCAGCGTGTCCGCGGCCCTGATCCCGTCACCCGCGCAGACTTCCTCGGCCATCTCCAGCGACCAGCCCTGGAAGACCGCCAGGCGCCGCAGCAGCACCTGCTCCGGCCCGGTGAGCAGGTCATGGCTCCAGTCAATCGCGGCTCGCAGGGTCCGCTGCCGCCCGGGTGCCGTCCGGCCTCCCGAGGTGAGCAGGCCGAACCGGTCCCCGAGGCGCGCGCGGATCTGCTCCACCGACAAGACGGGGACCCGCGCCGCCGCCAGCTCGATCGCCAGCGGGATGCCGTCCACGGCGCGGCATAGCTCGGTGATCGCCCGGGCGTTCTGCGCTGTCACCGTGAAGCCGGGCAGCGCCGCCTGAGCGCGGTCGGCGAACAGCCGGACGGCCTCGGGCGGGGTATCGGGCAGCGGGGTCACCGACAGCGGCGGCACCGGCCAGACGGACTCGCCCGCCACGCGCAGCGGTTCCCGGCTGGTGGCCACGATCCGCAGCTGCGGTGAGGTGGCCAGCAGCTGCTGGCCAAGCTGGGCCACGGCGTCGATCAGGTGCTCGCAGGTGTCCAGCGCGAGCAGCATCCGGCGGCCACGCAGCGCGTCGGCCAGCGTGTCGATGAGCGGGCGGCCCTGCTCCTCGGTCACGCCGACCGCCGCGGCCACCCTGGGCACGACCATGTCCGCGTGGCTGAGGCTGGCCAGCTCGACCAGCGACGTCCCGTCGGGGAAGTCCGCGGCGACCGCGGCCAGCAGTCGCAGCGCCAGCCGGGTCTTGCCGATGCCGCCCGGTCCGGTCAGCGTCAGCAGCCGGGTCGCGGGCACGAGCCCGCGCAGCTTGCCGAGCTCGCGCTCACGGCCGACGAAGCTGTTCGGTTCCTGTGGCAGGTGTGGCCTGATCTTGGTACTCCTCTGGGCACGGTCGGCGACACCGTTCCAGGCAGTCGATACATGCCCAAATACATATTTTGGATGATGTGCGCCTGCGGCGATTTTGCGTAGGCTCGACCGCATTGCAGGGTACCGGAAGGCATTGTGTGTCAGGTGCCATAGTTTGGCATGTCCGGCCCCCTGCCCGCCAGCCCGGCTTTGCGAGGCCAAGCCGCCGCTGGATGACGCTATGACCCCGGTCGTCGCGGCTCACCACGTTGGGGGGGTGTGACGGGCGCCGCACGGGCCGTAAAGCCCGTCCGTTGCGCGTCGCGTGGAGACACCAGTCGCGGCGACCGGTCATAGACGCCTTCAGGAGTTACCCGCCATCCCGAAGACTTTTTGCATGCGGTAGAGATTTCATCGCATACGATGAAATCTCTACGCCATGCGAAAACTATTCGGGCAAAGGGTGAAACACTTAACTCCCCGGCCCCACGAGTACCAGAAGCCCCGGTGGCGAAGGACTGGCGCAGTCGCTCTTTCGCCGCGACGCTCACGCCGAGGTGGTCCAGGCCGAGCAGCGCGGCGCCGGCGATGGGCGGGACGCTGGCTACCCGGATGATCGCCCCCGGAGCGTCCATGGCGAAGGACACCTCCAGCTCGCGGGAAAGGAGCGGATCGCCAGCCTGCAACAGGCCCCCGCCCAAGACGATCTCCGTGCCAGCGGTGTTCATCCCGAGTTGCCGCATGGCGGTCACCGCCATCACGCAGACCTCCTGCGCCTGCCGGGCCACCAGGCGCAACGCCACGCCATCCCCGGTGGCGGCGACCTGGAACAGCACCGGCGGCGCCATGGCGACCAGGTCAGTTTCACCGAGCCGCCCCTGGTGGATTGCGACCGTCACATCCGATACCGAGGCCAGGCCGAAGTGCGCGGCGACGCTCGCGCCCAGGCCGGTTTCCGGTCCGCGCCCGTCCGATCCCCGCATGGCATGCCACATGATCGCCTTGGCCAGCCCCCAGCCGCCGCCCCAGTCCCCGGTCAGCTCGCCGAGCGCGAGGTAGCGGAAGGTCCGCCCTTCGGGGGAGACGGCAACGCAGTTGATGCCCGCGCCGCAGGTCACGGCGACCCCGGACATGGTGGCGCCGGCATCGGGCAGGCCCGCGCGCAGCACCGCGAACGTGTCGTTCATCGCGACCGCCGTCGCCGACCAGCCCTGCGCGCGCAGCGCCGCCGTCAGGGATTCCTCCTCCGACGGGAGGTCGCATCCAGCCAGGCACGCCGACAGGTGCCGGGCGACGGGGCCATCAACGGCCGCGCCCGCCTGCGCGGTGACCTCCCGCACCAGCCCGCCGAGGATGCGCATCGCCCCGTCGATGCCGTAATCCTCTTGACTGGCGCCCGGCCCGCGCAGCGACGCCAGGACCATCCCGTCGGCGGCGATCAGCGCGACGTCCGTCTTGCTGTTGCCCCCGTCAATCGCCAGCACGGCCGGCTGCCCACTGCTGCCCGTGACGCTCAGGCCCACGACAGGAAGCTCGCGTTCTCCGCGATGAGCCGGTCGGCCATGTCCTGCGCCAGCCCGAACTGCCCGATCAGCGGGTGCGCCAGCAACGCCGCGGCGACCCGGTCCCGCCCGCCGCGCAGCGCCGCGTCGACCGCGAGCTCCTCGTACGCCGACACGTGCGCGATCAGCCCGCGCAGCAGCGGCGGCACCGGCGCGGCGGGCACCGGCGAGGGCCCCCCGGAACCGATGACCGCCGGCCCCTCGATCACCGCCGAATCCGGCAGGAAGGGCAGCGTCCCGTGGTTGCGCATGTTGACGACCTGTACGTCGCGCGTGTCATCCAGCAGGGAGGCGAGCAGCGCGACGGCGGCCTCGGAGTAGAACGCCCCGCCCCGCCGGGTCAGCGCCTCCGGCTTGACGTCCAGCTCCGGGTCGGCGTACAGCTTCAGCAGCTCATCCTCGATCGCCGACACCTCGGCGGCCCTGGTCGGGGCCTGCTTCTGCTGCCCCACGACCTCGTCGTGGGCGTAGAAGTACCGCAGGTAATACGAGGGAACCAGCCGCGTACTCTCCATAACGCCCGGTGCCACCTGCACGTGTCCAGCCACCTCGTCCAGGTTCGCTGACAAGATCGCGGGCAGCTGGTCAACCCCGTCCACCAGCACCGCCCGCTCCCAGGTCAAGTGATTCAGCCCGACGTGGTCGAGCGACACCCGCTCCGGTCCCACGCCGAGCAGGGCAGCGAAGTACCGCTGGAGGCCGATCGCGACGTTGCACAGCCCGACCGCCCGGTGGCCCGCGTCGAGCAGCGCCCGGGTTACGATCCCGACGGGATTGGTGAAGTCGATGATCCAGGCGCCCTCCGCCGCCCGGCGGCGGGCCAGCTCAGCCAGCTCGAGCACGAGCGGCACCGTGCGCAGCGCCTTGGCCAGCCCGCCCGCCCCGGTGGTCTCCTGCCCGACGCAGCAAAAGTCCAGCGGCCATGTCTCGTCTCGGTTCCGCGCCGCCTGCCCGCCGACGCGCAGCTGGATGAGCACCGCGCCCGCGCTGTCCAGCCCGTCATCCGCGTCGGTCGTCCACCGAACGAGCCCCTGATGCCCGTGCCTGCGCATGATCCGCGCCGATACCGGCCCGACGGCGGCCAGCCGTGCCTCGTCCGGGTCGATGAGCACGATCTCGCTCACGGCCGGGGCCAGCCGCCCGAGCCCGTCGGCCAGCTCCGGCGTGTACGTGGACCCCCCGCCGATCACCGCCAGCTTCATGAAGTTGTCTCCTCCAGGGGTGAGGGCGGCGCGACGGCTGCCTGCGCGACGTGGCAGGCGGCCTCGCGGCTGGTTCCGGTGCCCGGGAGCGGGAGCAGCGGCGGGGTGACCGTGGCGCACACGTCGATGGCGAGCGGGCAGCGCGGCCGGAACCGGCACCCGGGCGCGGGGTCGATGACCTTCGGGGGCTCGGAGCGCTCGGCCGTCGCGACCGCCGTCTCTGGCGGGGGTGCCTTGGGGTCGGGGACGTTGGAGACGAGCAACTGCGTATAGGGGTGCCTCGGGTCCGCGAGGACGTCCTCGATCGGGCCGGACTCGGCGACCTGCCCGGCGTACATCACGATGAGCCGGTCCGCCACGTACCGGGCGCTGGCGATGTCGTGCGTGATGTACAGGATCGACACCCCTTCCTCGTCGCGCAGCTTCGCCATGAGGTTGAGCAGCCCGATCCGCACCGACACGTCCAGCATGGACACCGGCTCGTCGGCCAGTATCAGCCGCGGATTGGTGGCCAGCGCCTGGGCGAAGCCGACCCGCTGCCGCTGGCCGCCGCTCAGCTCGTGCGGGTAGGCATCCAGCTTGTCGGCGGTCAGCCCGACGACCTCGAACACGCGGGCCGCCTCGGCACGCCGCTGCGCGGCCGACAACTCGGGCCGGTGCAGCTTCAGCGCTCGCAGCACGCCGTGCGAGACCCGGAAGACCGGGTTGATCGAGCTGAACGGGTCCTGGAACACCATCGGGACCTGGCCGCTGTAGCGCAGCCCGTCCCGCCGCGACCGGATCCGGGCCAGTGGCTCGCCGGCGAACGTAACCGACCCGGACGTCGGCCGGTACACCCGGGCGAGCAGCCGCGCGACCGTGGACTTCCCGCTGCCGCTTTCGCCGGCCAGCGCGACGATCTCCCGCTCCCCGATGGTGATGGACACATCGTCGACGGCGTGCAGCGTCTGCCGCGACAGCGCTCCGCCGATCTTGAAGTGCCTGGTGAGGCCGTCGGTCTTCAAGAGCGTGGCCGCTAGCAGTTCAGGCATCGCACCAGCGTTCCGTCCTTCTCGATGAGCTCAGGCACTCGCGTCGCGCACTCCGCCACCGACTGGGGGCAACGGGGCAGGAACCGGCATTCGTTGGGGAGCGAAGACAGGCTCGGCGGGGCACCCGGGATGCCGGTGAGCGGGACCTTGGGGCCGCGGATGGCGGGGAAGGCCTCGAGCAGGCCGCGTGAGTACGGGTGCAGTGGCTGGTCGAAGACGTGGCGGGTCGCCCCGAGCTCGGCGACCTGCCCGGCGTACATGACGAGCAGGCGGTCGGAGAAGTGGCTGACCAGCGACATGTCGTGGGTGACGAAGACGATCGCGAACCCCAGCTCGGCCTGCAGCTGCTTGATCTGCGTCATCAGCGAGCGCTGGGCGACCACGTCGAGCGCGGACGTGGGCTCGTCCATGATGACCAGGTCGGGGGTGAACAGCAGCGCCATCGCGATCATGGCCCGCTGCCGCATGCCGCCCGACAGCTGGTGCGGGTAGCTGTTGAGGT
>JAICUO010000180.1 GCA_025935815.1 Streptosporangiaceae bacterium | reverse complement strand
GGCTGCTCACGTTCGGGCCGACCATCGGGGCCTCCTTCAACACCACCCTCATCTCCTACGCCGACACCTGCCACATCGGCATCAACATCGACACCGCCGCGGTGCCAGACCCCGACGTCCTCGTCGCCTGCCTTCAGGAAAGCCTGGCCGAGATCACGGCCCTGGGCGGCGTGCGGTAGGGGGCTAGCCTTGATCTGGGGGCTTGATGAAGCTGTGCTGGGATTCGGTGATGGTGAAGCCGACGGAGTGGTAGATGCTGATGGCGGCTTCCTCAGGCTCGGCGACCATGACGAGGGTCCGGGTGCCGCCGGTGAGCGCGGCCGTGCCGGCTTGCCAGACCAGGGTGCCGGCCAGCCCTCGGCGGCGGGCGGCGGGATGCGTCTCGACGCTCTGGTAGCGCGCCAGCCCGGATCCGACGGTGACCAGGCCCAGTTGCGCGACCAGCGTGCCGTCCAGGAAGGCACCGAACCACGCGCCGTGGCCCGCCTCCGTCAGCGCCCGCTTCGCGGCTTGCTGCGCGGCCACGAACGCGGCGTCGCCGCCGGGCTCATCAGCCCAGGTCGCGGTCGCGAGCTCGAGGGACTGCCGCCAGTCGGCGTCGCCCTCCAGCGTCCGCACGACCGCCTCCGTGTTCGGGCGCGGCGGCGCGTGCACCGACGTCGCCGTCATGACCGCGTTGCGCTCCATCGCCAGCCCGGGGAGCTCGCCGGGGTCCACGGCGCGGGCGTCCGGCTCGTCCACCCCGAGCGCCAGGTGCGGCGCGCCGGGGAACTCGGCGGCGAACCTGGCCTTCCAGCCGCCGCCGGAGCCGGGCTTGAGGCCGGGCAGCAGCAGGAAGTTACCCCACCAGTAGCCCGGGTTGCGCGGGGTGCGGATGACGAGGTGATCACCGCGGTCGGTGACCTGGCTGCCTTCGAGCGCCAGGATCGCGAGATCGGTGCGATACCCAAGGGAGCGAACTTCCACGCGCCGACGATAGCAGCGCCGCGCCGACGTTACCGCCCGGCGGTCCAGGCGATCGGGAGGCGCTTGATGCCGCGCTGGAAGTTGGAGCGCAGGTAGGCCGGGGAGCCGGCGTAGCGCAGGGATGAGGTCCGGGCCAGCACCTCGGCGAACAGGGCGCGCATCTGGGTACGGGCCAGGTGAGCGCCCAGGCAGAAGTGCGGGCCGTACCCGAATACCAGGTGGGGGTTGGGGTGGCGGCGGATGTCAAACCGGCCGGGATCGGCGAAGACGGCCTCGTCGCGGTTGGCCGAGGTGAACGAGACGACTACCTTGTCTCCGGCGCGGATCGCCTGGCCGGCCAGTTCGCAGTCGGCGGTCGCGGTGCGGCGGAACGTCATGACCGGGGTCCACCAGCGCAGCATCTCGTTGACGGCGACCGGCAGCAACCCCGGGTCCGCGCGCAGTTCCTCCGCCGCGCCCGGGTGCTCAAGCAGGGCGACGCAGGCGCCGGGCAGGCCGTTGCGGAGGGTCTCATTCCCGGCCACCGCGAACAGCCAGAACATGTTCTCGAACTCCGCTGCCGATACCTGTCCCCCGGCCTCGTCGGTCTGCGCGAGCAGGATCGACATCACGTCATCGCCAGGCTGGCGGCGCTTGCGCTCGGCGAGCAGGTGCGCGTAGGCGTACAGGTCGGGCATGCCCTCGCGGGTGCGCGGGTCGGGCATCCGGCCGTCGGAACCGGGCACCGGGCGCAGCGCGAGCGCCTCGGCAGCCAGCGGCGTGCCCGCGGCCGGGTCGAACTCGGCCGAGGCGGCGTAGTCGGGATCCTGGTAGCCGATCACCCGGTTGGACCAGTCGAACAGCAGCCAGCGATCTTGCTCCGGCACGCCGAGCACGTCAGCCAGGGTCAGCAACGGCAGGTCCGCCGCCAGGTCCTCGGCGAAGTCACACTCACCGCGCGGGCCGCGCAGCACGCGGTCGCAGATGGCCCCCGCGTGGCCGCGGATCCGGTCCTCCAGCCGGGCGACCGCCCGCGGCGTGAACGACCGGCTCAGCAGCCGCCGCAGCCGGGAATGCTGCGGCGGGTCCATGTTGAGCATCATCTGCCGCACGTACCGCAGCGCCTGCGGGGTGGCGGGATCGCGGATCTGGGTCGCGCCGAGCGCGGAGGAAAACAGCTCCGGCCGGTTCAGCACCGATTCGACGTCGCCGTGCCGGAGCACGAGCCAGAACCCGGGGCCTTCGGGCCAGCCGAGCACCGGGATCTCCGGCACCCAGGCCACCGGCCGGTCCCGGCGCAGCCGGGCTAGAGCGTCGAACGGCACGCCGCCGGTATAGGTTTCGGGGTCGAAGACGACCTCGGTGTCGGGCCGGCCGGGCGGGGCGGCGGGCGTCATCCGCGTCCCAGGAAGCCCTCGATGGACGTCGCTAGCGCGACCGGGGTCTCGAACATCGGATAGTGCCCGGCGTTGGCCAGCACTTCCAGCCGCGCGCCGGGGAAGTACGTCAGCCAGGTCTGCTCCATCACCGCGGCGGACAGGGCCGGGTCGGTCTCCCCCACGATCACCTGGACCGGCACCGTGTTGGTCGGTACTGTGCCGGTCGGCACCGTGGTGGTGCCCGGCGTGACCTGGCCAGAGAAGTCCGACTTGGCCCACGACAGCAGGTAGGCGGCGAACGCCTCCACCGTGGAGTTGTCCAGCGAGTGCCGCACCAGTTGGTCGATGAACGCCTTGGTCAGCTTGCTCCCGGTGGTGAAGTCGATGATCGCCGCCCGGTTGCCGGGGTTGTCGGCGGCACCGTGGAACAGTCCCCACGTCTGCTCGTCCATGGGCACCGCGGCGGCCGGCACCGGGTTGACGCCGATCAGCGCCCGCACCCGGCTGGGGGCCTGCAGCAGCACCTGGTGCGCGATCTTCCCGCCCATCGAGTGCCCGACCACGGAGAACGAATCCCAGCCGAGCTCGTCGGCCAGGGCCACGGCGTCGGCGGCCGCCTCTTCCATCGTGAACTGCCCGCTGGCCTGCTTGCGGTCGCCGTAGCCGCGCAGGTCCGCGAACACGTAGGTGTAGTTGGCGCCGTCGAGGTACTCAGGCAGCGAGCCCCATCCGCGCGCCGAGCCGAACCAGCCGTGCACGGCGAGCACATGATGCGAACCCGATCCGACAGTTACCGGTGAACTGGCCACGATAGCCTCCCGCGTGAACGCCGACGCTTGCGCTGGCGACTTTACTCCGGTGCTGCGGGGGAGCCGGTCACGCAGTCGCCGTAACGACTGCCGGATTTGCGCGTGGCGCACGCCATCACAGCCGACCGAATCGGCGGGCGTGAAGGCGGCCAGGAAATGCTGATCCAATTCCGCGGGGGTCGTGGTGGCAACTCCGCAGGCACACGCGCTCGTTGCCGCCAATTCCTCGTGTACCTGACCGTCGGCAGCCCGTGCATCACCGGGTACGAAAACATCCAGCAAATGGTCGGTCAGCATCTCATCTCCGGACTCGGTGAACCCACACGAGCATCTTACGTCAGCCATTGACAGGTTCCTTTCATGGCATTGCTAACGGGGTGGTTATTACGGACCAGGTGACTTTGCCGGGCGGGTCGGCGCTGGGGTAGAAGCCGCAGGCGGCGCTGAGCTCGGCGACTATGGTCAGGCCGCGGCCGGTCTCGTCATTGTCGCCCGCGGCGCGCGGGGCGGGCGGGGCGGCGATGGCGTCCCAGACGAGGATGGCGACGCCGGGCGGCCCGCCGCGCAGCCACAGGCGTACGGGCGGTGGCACCACCCAGGCGTACTTGGCCGTCTGCTGGATCGCGTTCGTGATCAGCTCGGTCGCGATCAACGCGGTGACATCGCGGAATTCGGGGAGCGACCATTCCGCTAGCATCCGGGCGATGTGACCGCGAGCGGTGCGCGGGGCGGTCTCGTAGGCGCCAAGCTCCAGCCGGGACCGGCGCGGAAGCCCGGTCAGGAACCGCGGATCAGGCGAAGAGGGTTGAGCGTACATGACTGATGTGGTCATGGGCCATGCACCGTTGCTGGCATTCACTGATTAACCCCTTGATCACGGCGGCAGGAAGGCAGGCCGGAATCGCGGAATGGCCCGCTCCCCTAACAGAGGGGTTCCGCTCGCGAATCTCGGCGTGTTATCTCGTAAAACAACGGTGGCAGCTAATTAGCGGGTTACGCTACCGCTAATGGACCTGCCCGACTATCCGCGCACATCAACGACAACGCGCTGGAGGTACTCCCATGCCGCGCCCGAACCCCCGTGACCCGGACACCGACCTGGGCGCCGCCCTGGGCGAGACGCTGCGCGACCTGCGGATCGACGCGGGCTATCGCACGCAGGAGGACTTCGCCCGGGCGAGCGGCTACGCCCGCGAGGGCATCAGCCGGGTGGAGACCGGCGACACCCTGCCCGGCACCACCATGTTCACCGACTGGCTGGACGCCTGCCAGGCCACCCCGCGCGAGCGCAAGCTGCTCGCCCGCCAGCTCACGATCGCCCGCAAGGTCCGGGGGCCCATCCCCCAGTTCATCCAGAAGTGGTTCGCGAACGAGGCCAAGGCGAGCTTCCTGCGACTGTGGGGGCTGCTCTTCATGCCCGGTCAGTTGCAGACGCGGGAATACGCGCACGCCATGTTCCTAGCCGGCGGCGCAGACGAGGAAGAGGCCATCGAGAAGGCTGACATCCGGACCGGGCGGCAGGCCATCTTTGACGGCCCAGACCCGGCTCACGTCACGGCGGTAATCCACGAGCGCGCGCTGTACTTCCAGGTCGGCCCGCCGGAGGTCATGGCCAGCCAACTGGAGCACCTGATCGAGCTGTCGAAGCGGCCCAACGTGGTCCTCCAGGTGGTGCGGGACACGGGGTACTTCCCGGGGATACGGGGGCCGTTCGAGGTCGCGACCGGGGAGGCGATCCCGGATACGCTTCTCATGCTGGCCATTGAAGACCAGACGATGGAAGACACCGCACTCACCCGCAAGGCAGCGGCGTTGTTCGAGGAGATCCGGGGGTACGCCCTCAGCGTCGCCGACTCGCGGGCCGTCATCTTGGAGGCGATCCAGCGATGGAGCCAGCAGCAGTGAGCCCCGGCTGGCGTAAGTCCAGCTACAGCGACAACGGCGGATCCTCCTGCGTGGAGGTCGGCGCGGTCCCGTGGCGCACGTCCAGCCACAGCGGGAACGGCGGATCCACCTGCGTCGAGGTCAGCGCGGTCCCCCGGCGCCCGGCGAGCACCGTTCTCGTCCGCGACACGACCGAGCGGGGCGGCGGCCGGGTGCTGCGCGTTCCCGCACAGGCGTGGCGGGCGTTCACCAGCGCCGTCCGCGCGGGCTCCGCGATCAGCTAGCGGCCCGGCGCCAACGTCCCGGCGTCAAGTCCAATAGTTCGATTGACTACATGTCGACCATCTACCTATCATGGCGGCATGACCGAACCACCGATGCGCGAACCCACGTTCTACGTGCTGGCGGCGCTGTTGCGCGGGCCGCTGCACGGCTACGCGATCATGAAACGGGCCGAGGAGCAGTCTGGCGGGCGGGTCAAGCTGGCCACCGGCACGCTCTATACCGCGCTCGACCGGCTCACCGCCGAGGGCCAGGTCCAGCTCGTCAGCGAAGAGCGCGTGGGCGGGCGGGTCCGCCGGACCTACGCGCTGACCGAGCGCGGGTCGGCCGCCCTGCGCGCGGAGGCCGTGCGGATGGCCGAGGCGGCGCAACTGGTGATCGGCCAGGCCCGGGAGACGACGGCCGGCCCGCTGGCCAGGAAGCTGAGGACCACGTGAACCAGGACGGGCACCGCGACGCGGGCCGGCTGGAGCGGCGGGCCCGGTGGCTGCTGCGGGCCTACCCGGCCGGCTACCGCGCGGGCCGGGGCGACGAGATCATCGGCACCCTGTTGGAGGCCACCCCGCCCGGCCGGGACTGGCCCTCGTCCCGGGAGGCGGTATCGCTCGTCGCCGCAGGCCTGCACGCCCGCCGGGCGGCCAACCTGCGCCAGGGACTGGCCGCGAGCCTGCGCCAGACGGCCGTGGTCGGTGCCGCCGTGTACCTGGCGCAGCTTCCCACCCTGGCTATTGGCGCGGCCGTCTGGTCCGCCCACCGGGGGCACTTCCTTTACCTCTGGTCACATGAATATCAGGGGGCTTTCTTCGAACTCGCCATCCTCGCCATCGCGCTCCTGGCGGCGGCGTGGCGGGGGCGGCGCGAGCTGGTGGCCGCCGCCGCCGTCGCGGCCCTGATCCTGGCGGTGATCGCCACCGTCCGGACGCAAGAGTGGGACTTGATGCGGGTGCTGGCGGAGTTCGCCGGGCCGGCGGTCCCGGTGTTCCTCGTCTTCGCCCGGCGTACCGAGCGGCCGCCGGCGCGTCTGCTGTGGCTGCTGCTCCTGCCAGTTGCCGTGGCGTCGGCCGAGTCGCTGGCTAACGTGGGCCCGGCCCTTTTCGCCGCGCCGACGGCCCTGACGACGCTCCTGTTCCCCTATGCCTCGGACCTGGCCGTGGTCACGGTGATCGTGGCCGCCTGCTGGCTGGCCACCGACGTCCGCCCGCTGGCCGGCCTCGTCCTCGCCTTCACGGTGACCCGGGTCATGTACGGCTTCGTCTACCTCAGCAGTACCGGCACGGCCGCGACGGCTGTGATCTCCGGGTGGATCGCGGCGTTGGTGATCCTCGCCGGCGCCCTCGCCTGGCTGCTCCGCCGCCGCACCCGCGCGTGCGCGTCGACGACCAGCTAGGCCCGCCCGCCCGGGGTCAGCCGGTGCCGCCGGGCCAGGCCAGGGGTCACTGTCCGGTCCAGCGGGGCGGGCGCTTCTCGGCGAACGCGATGGCCCCCTCGCGGGCGTCGGCGGAGGTGAAGACCGGCGCGACGATCGCCAGCTGCCGCTGCCAGAACTCCGCGACCGGCCATTCGTCGGCGTGCGAGACGATGTGCTTGGTGGCCCGCACGGCGAGCGGGCCGTTGGCGGCGATGGCCGCGGCCAGCTCGCGGGCGGCGGCCAGCGCCGCGCCATGTTCGGTCAGCCGGTTGACCAGGCCGTAGGCGTGAGCGCGGGGGGCTTCGAGGAACGCCCCGGTCAAGGCGAGCTCCATGGCGATCTGATAGGGAATGCGGCGGGGCAGGCGCAGTAGGCCGCCGGCGGCCGCGACCAGGCCCCGCTTGACCTCGGGGATGCCGAACTTGGCGTCGTTCGCGGCCACCACCAGGTCGCAGGCCAGCGCGATCTCGCATCCCCCGGCAAGCGCGTAGCCCTCGACCGCCGCGATCAGCGGCTTGGCCGGCGGCGCCTCGGTGAGGCCGGCGAAGCCGCGCCCGGGAATGGACGGGCTCTGGCCGGCGACGAAGGCCTTCAGGTCCATGCCGGCGCAGAACGTCCCGCCGGCGCCGGTGATCACGCCGACCGTCAGGTCATCCCGGGTGTCCAGGGCATCCAGGGCGGCGGCGACACCCGCGGCGACGTCGGGATTCACGGCGTTGCGGGCCTCGGGACGGTTGATGGTGATCACGATGACGCCATCGGCTTCGTCGGTTTGAACCGCGTCGGTCACGAGCCCTCCAGGATCAGATCGGGAGGCGGGAAGCACCCCGGGATGAGTTATACAAGTTATGGCACACGATAGGAGCAGGGACTCCGGTGGCTAGGAGGAGACGCGATGTATCCCGGTGCGTTCGCCCGTGTCGATCCCGAGCGGGTCGCGGCGGTCATGGCCGATTCGGGTGAGCAGCTCACCTATCGCGAGCTCGAGGACCGCTCCCGCCGGCTCAGCCGCCTGCTGTACGACGCCGGGCTCCGGCGCGGCGACGTGGTCGCCCTGCTGACCGACAACTCCTTGCCCGCCTTCGAGGTGTACTGGGCGGCGCTCCGCTCCGGCCTGTACCTGACCGCCGTCAACTCCCACCTGACGGCCGATGAGGCGACGTACATCATCAACGACTGCGGTGCCCGGGTGCTGGTCGTCTCGGCCGGGCTCGGGGACCTGGCCGCCACGGTCGCGCGGGCCTGCGCGGCAGTGGAGCTCCGGATGGCCTACGGCGGCGACGTCGAGGGCTGCGAGTCGTATGAGTCCCGGCTCGCGGAGGCCGACGAGCAGGCCGACGTGCCGGTCTTGTGGGGCGGCGCGAGCCTGCTGTACTCCTCGGGCACCACCGGCCGGCCCAAGGGCGTGCGGCCGCCGCTGCCGGAGCAGCGCGTGGACGAGGAGCACAATCCGCTCACCAAGCTCGCCTACGTGTTCTTCGGCTTCGACTCCCAGCCCATCGTGTACCTGTCCCCCGCGCCGCTGTACCACGCGGCCCCGCTGCGCTGGTGCGGCACCATTCACGCGCTCGGCGGCACCGTGGTGCTGATGGACCGCTTCGACGCCGAGAAGGCGCTGGCGGCGATCGAGCGGTACCGGGTGACGCACAGCCAGTGGGTGCCGACGATGTTCGTGCGGTTCCTGCGGCTGCCCGAGGAGGTCCGCAGCCGCTACGACCTGTCCAGTCACCGGGTCGCGGTCCACGCCGCGGCGCCGTGCCCGGTGGACGTCAAGCTGGCGATGATCGGCTGGTGGGGACCGGTCCTGCGGGAGTACTACGCCTCCACCGAGGGCATCGGGATGACGTACATCGACTCCCCCGACTGGGTCAACCATCCCGGGTCGGTCGGCCGGGCCGTGTTCGGCGTCCTGCGGGTCTGCGACGACGAGGGGAAGGAACTGGCGCCCGGCGAGGTCGGCACGGTCTACTTCGAGCGCGACGAGCCGTCGTTTGAGTACCTGCACGACCCGGACAAGACCCGGGCGGCCTATCACCCCGGGCATGTGGCCTGGGCCACCACCGGCGACATGGGATACGTGGACGGCGAGGGCTACCTGTACCTCACCGACCGCAAGGCCTTCATGATCATCTCCGGCGGGGTCAACATCTACCCGCAGGAGATCGAGGACGCGCTGGCCCTGCACCCCGCAGTCACCGAGGTCGCCGTGATCGGGGTGCCCAGCCCCGAGATGGGCGAGGAGGTCAAGGCGGTAGTGCAGCCGGCCCCCGGGGCGAGCCCCGGGCCGGAGCTGGCGGCGGAGCTGACCGCGTACCTGCGCGAGCGGGTGGCGGGGTTCAAGATCCCGCGCAGCTTCGACTTCGTTGACGAGCTGCCGCGCACGCCGACCGGGAAGCTGCTGAAGAACGAGGTGAAGAAGCGCTACTGGTAGCCGCGAGCGCGCGGGCTGTTTTACTCACCCAGCTCTCGGAGGAGGGCCTCGATCTCCGCCTGCATGTCGTTCAGCGGCCCGGTGGGACTGGCCCGGCCGGTAGCCGGAGCCTGCACTTGTGGCTTCGCCCGCCCGCTCGCCACCGTGGCGGGGAGGGCCGGCGGGTCGGCCTTGGCGTAGGTGAGGAACAAGATGGCGCTGACCACGGTGATCGCCACCCATGCCCAGTGCCCGTTCAGCGTGTCCCAGTCGCTGAGCCCGTGCAGGGCGGCGGCGATCGCCAGGCCCACCCAGCAGACCGCGTACCACTTGCGCTGGCCGGAGTTGCGCTGGGCGTAGACGGCCAGGCCGATGAAGTATCCCGTTATCCCGGCCAGGCAGGCATGCGCGATCGGATCGGTGGGGAAGCGCCATACATACTGGAGCGCGGCCACCAGGTCCTGGGTCGCGTTGCCCCCCACCAGCCCCACGCCGCTGGTCAGGTAGTGCACCGCCTCGCTCGCCCCGAACACCAGGCCGCTCACGGCCCCGAGGAACAGGTAGTCCGCCGGGGTGATCCGGCGCCGCACCGCGACCGCGATCACGATGACGGGAATGGCCTTGGCGGCTTCTTCCGGAAGTCCGACCGTGAAGATGCTGGTGATGATGTTCGAGGTGCCGCTGTGGAGCAGCTTTTCCAGCCAGATGGCCGACGGGACCTCGGCGACCACGGAGATCGCGATGACCGCCAGGAGCAATAGCAGGGAGATCGTGGCGGGGCGGATCACCACGGCGATCAGCAGCAGCCAGGCCAGGGCGAAGTACCCGGCGAGAATCCAGGCCGCCTCGGTGAACGTTGACTGCCCTGGATTGTTGTAGAAGACGACTATCGCAACCGGCGGCACGGTGAGCAGCAGCAGGAAGAGCAGCACCGGCCAGCTCCGCAGTGACGGATTACGCACCCACGTGCCCAGGGGCAGCAAAGAACCCATGAATCCCCGATCCATTCAGAGCAAATCCGGCTGAAATCCTATCATTCCCCGCCGGAATAGGCTCGGACCGAATCCCGGGTTACCGGACCTGCGGGGCGACGGCCCGGTCTTCGGCGGGCTGGGGGGCTTTGGGGGTGGACGGCGGGCCGGCCAGCCATTTCGAGAGCACGAACGAGACGACCACCGCCACGATGGTCAGCGGCATCACCTTAATGCCGTTAGTACCCAGGAACAACGTGGTGAGCAGGACCGCGGTGAGCGGGAGCTGGAGCATCCCGGCGGTCATCGCGGCGATCCCGATCGCGGCGCCCGCGATCATCGGCAGGCCCGGCAGGTGCGAGAGGGCGACCCCGCCGGCGGCGCCCACGAACATGCCCGGGAAGGTCGGGCCGCCGCGGAAGCCGCTCAGCGAGATGGAGTAGGCGAGCGCCTTGCACGCGGTCAGCAGGACCAGCGCGCCGACGGAGTAGCTGGCGGCGTGCTCCAGCAGCGGCGGCAGCGCCGCCTGGCCGGAGAACAGCACGGCCGACGATGGCTTCCCGGTCCCCTCGGCGAACGCGATCGCCAGCCCGCCGATGGCCAGGCCGGACAGTAGCGTGAGCGGCAGCAGCCGCCGCTCGACGTGCGGGCGCAGGAACAGCGCCAGCCCCCGGATCCCGTAGCTGACCAGGGCGGCCGCCGCCCCGACGGCGATCGCCCAGCCGAACTGCGCCACGTCCAGGTGCGGGGCCGGGGGAAGATCGGGGATCGCCAGGGAGAAGGTGCCGTACCCGGTCAGCGAGTCCAGGCCGAGGAAGATCAGCGACCCGATCCCCGCGCCGAGCAGGCCGGGGATCAGCGCCACGGTGGCCATCGGGCCGCCCAGCCCGGACGCCTCCAGCAGCAAGAGCGCTCCCGCCAGCGGATTGCCCAGCAAGGTGGCGATGGCCGCGAAGCTGCCGGTCGCCGCGATGACCGCGCCAATGGTGGCGGGCACGTCTCGCCGGGCCAGCTTGACCGCCAGGACGGCACCCCCGCCGCCGAGGGCGATCAGCGGAGCCTCCGGCCCGATCACGACGCCCAGGGCCAGGCTCGCCACCGACGCTAGGAGGATGCCGGGCAACTCGGCGGGCAGCGGGGCGCCGCCAGCGTGGAAGCCGTCGGCTGGCGAGTGACCGCCCCGCCCGGGCAGGTACTTGATCACCGCCCCGACCAGCACCCCGGCCACCGCGAGGGGCAGCAACGGCCACCAGGGCGGCTCGCCGTGGAACCCCAGCCCCGTGGGCACGCTGGTGAACACCCAGCCCTGCAGGTCAGCGATCAGCTTGAGGAACCAGTAGACCAGGAAGGAGATCACCACGCCGAGCACCGCCGCCACCAGCAGCAGAACTGCGTATCTCCTGGTCCGCAGGGCAGCGAACGGATCCGCTGGCGTGCTCACCGACAATCACCTCCGCCGGGCGCCCCCGCCCGCCTCGCCTGTCGCCTGAGTTGACCGCCATGGTGATGCGCGACCCGGCGGCGCGCATCACCCGGAGCGCGTGATTCCCGGCGGCCGGCCAGTGCACCCTGCTGGCCGCCGCCGAGCCACCTCAGCGCCCCCGGACACAGTCGCCACTTATGTCCCGAAGAACGCAGATGTAGCCACGTTTATCGTATACTTTTTCGGTTTTACAAGATCTTTAACGATAAAATATAGAAAGCTTTACCGTGCTCGGTCGCCGGCGCGAGCGACCGGGGCGGCTCGCTCCCGGCCGCCGCGCATTGCCATAACCTCGGATGACACCGAAATCACGCGCCCGCCTCTCACTATCCCGTGGGAAATATCGGCGCATCCTCAGCATATGGTATTAACCACTAAGAAGCCTGCTTGACAGTCGGCTATCTTTTCGGCGCCAGCGGCGCCCGGTTAGAATGTTCTCATTCGTCTTAAGAAAATATTCAGGTACTTGATTCAGGGACCGGTTCCGTTAGATGATTGCCCGGCGAGGGTTGTTTGGGGTCGCACGGGGCAGGTGAGTTTCCGGTGAATGATGTCCGGTATTACAAGCGAGACCTCTGGGAGGTCGAGAACCTTAAGCACGCGGAGCCGCATTTCAGGTTGCGCAAAGTAGCGCGGGTAGTGGACCGGATCACGCACGGCAGGCCATGTGACCTGCTCGATATCGGCTGCGGCCCGGCGGCGCTGGCGCGGCTCATGCCGCCCGGGGTGAGCTACCACGGCATCGACATCGCCATTCACGAACCCGCGCCAAACCTGATAGAGATGGACATCCTCGACGAAAAAATCAGCTTCTGCGACAAGAAATTCGACGTGATCGTCGCGCAAGGAATCTTCGAGTACGTTGGCATGTTCCAGTCGCAGAAGCTCGCCGAGATCGCGGGCCTGCTCAAGGAGCACGGTAAGTTCATCGTCACGTACCAGAATTTCACCCACCGGAAGCCGCAAATCTACAAGCTCTACAGCAACGTCCAGTCGCCGGGCGATTTCCGGGCCGATCTGAGCCGGTTCTTCGCCATTGAGCGCTGCTTCGCCGTCTCCCATAACTGGAACCACGGCCAGCCCGTCCGGCCGTTCATGAAGGCGGCCCAGGCGCACCTGAACGTCAGGGTCCCGGTC
>JAICUO010000639.1 GCA_025935815.1 Streptosporangiaceae bacterium | reverse complement strand
TGGGCGGCGTGCGCCGCTGGTCGCGGCTCTGCCCTTCCCGGCGGTCGCCATGAGAGGGTCAGGGGTTCGAGTCCCCTCAGATCCACCGAGTGGGCGCCGTGCGCAGCTGGTAGCGGCTCTGCCATTCCCGGCGGTCGCCATGAGAGGGTCAGGGGTTCGAGTCCCCTCAGCTCCACGGATCGTCCCGCTCGATGCGAAGCGTCCCGCTCGATGCGGAGCGTCCCGCTCGATGCGGAGCGTCCAACGCGTGAGACGGTCCGATCGACCGGCGCACCCTGGCATCGAGTGACTAGTCACTCGGCACGCTCGGACCGTCCGCGCGACGGGGTTGGTCTGGTCAGATGTGGCAGTGACAGGGGGATGGCGTCTGGGGCGACGCCCTGAGCTGGACGGGATCCGCGCTGTGGCGGTCGTCCTGGTGATCGTCGGGCACAGCCAGGTGTCCTTCAGCGGTCGGCTCACGATCGCAGGAAGCGTCGGCGTGGCGGTCTTCTTCGCCCTGTCGGGCTTCTTGATCACCTCGATCCTGCTGGAGGGCGAGGGGTTCGTGCGTTTCTACCGCAACCGCGCACTCCGGCTCTTCCCGGCCATGGTGGTCTTCGTGTTGCTGGCAGGCGCGGTTCAGCAGGTGCGCACCGGGGTGCCGATGGTGCGGGTGCTGCCGGCTGCGTCGTACCTCGGCAACTGGCTCGACCTCCCGGGCTCGATGACCCACCTGTGGTCACTGGCGGTGGAGCAGCAGTTCTACATGGTGTGGCCCGTGGCCATCGCCCTGGTGGCCCGGTGGCGTCACGGTCCGCTGGTCTTGTGCCTGGCGGGGATGACCGGCTCGCTCGCCCTGAAGCTCGCGCTCTGGGACGGCGGCGCGGGCGCCGCGCGGTTGTACGCCGGCAGCGACACCCAGGCCTGGGCACTGCTGTCGGGGTGCCTGCTCGCCGTGCTGGCCCATCGCGGGCTCGTGACGCTGGCCGTTCCGCGGCTCGGAGTCGCCGTGGTCGCCGGGTCGGCGTTCGCCGCCACCGTTCCGGGCGGGCCACTGTCGAACGCCGTGGTGGTGCCCCTGGTGGTTCCCGTGGTGGCGGCGCTGCTGGTCTGGGCGGCGTGCGGGGGTGACGACCCGCTCCTGGCCTCATCGGCGCTCCGCTACCTCGGCCGGCGCTCCTACGCGCTCTACCTCTGGCACCCGTTCGCCCTCGGCGTGGGCGTATGGCTGGCAGGCCATGACCTCACGGCGCTGGTGCTCGGTGTGGCACTCACGCTGCTGCTCGCCGAGATGTCCTGGCGTCTGGTCGAAGCACCGTTCCTGCGCCTGAGGGCTGGTCGAGCCTTCGTGAGCGCGGTGTCCGCACCCGCTCACGCCCCGGTCGCCGCCCCGCTGCCGGCGCTCCAGGCCCAGGCCGGCGCCGCCTGACCAGTGGCGCGTAGTCCCGGGGGACGCCTGGCTTCAGCCGGCGAGACGGCGGCCGGAGCGTGAGCCCAGCCGACGGGTGCGCTGTCGGCGGAGACGTCGTATGAGCACCGGGGCGTGCGCGAGGGCAGCCGCGTCGTCCAGCAGACGGCCGAGGCGGCGGTAGTACGCCGTGGGCTCCTCGGCGAACCGGGCGCGGATCGCGGCGTCCTTCGTATCGCCGTAGCGCCACCAGCTGGCCTCGAGGTCCAGGGTGCGTCGCGCGGTCTCGTCCAGCATGCCCGCGAGCCTGCCACATCGCTCCAGATGGTCTCGCGCAGGCCTCGGACCGTGCCGCGGGGACGGCGCGGGGTGGGCTACGGGGCCCCTCCGGGGCCTCCGGAGCCCGCGGAATGGGGCCCGAAGGCACGGGATGCACGGCGCCCATGGCCCTCGGACTGCCACACACGGGCCTGGGGACGCAGCCGAACGTCCCGAACTTGGCCAACTGGTCTAGTCCAGTTATGAGCGTGGCGATAAGGGTTTATCGAGCCCTTTATCGGCAGGCCTTGCCAAAAGGTAAAAAGCCGGTAAATGTAGGGACCCCCCGCACGGATGCGGGGGGCCGGTCCGCGATTGGCTTGGAACCTCTCGCGGTCTCGCATTCGGCCTGGGGGGCTGGCGCCTGCGAGCTTTCTCACCGTCTGGCTGGGGGGGTTGCCATCCGATGGGTGGCATCTGATGGCTGGGGGGTTGCCATCTGATGTTGACTCAAGTTTACACATTCCGCCCACGCGGGATGCAGTTTCTGCAGATTCCTCGGCTTTTTACCTTCGCCCCCCGATAAGACGCTCAAAACCGCTCGACCAGGGGTTTCGGAGGCTCTGACGGGGTCGCCACAGGCGCCGCACACGACACGTAGGTGCTTGTCAAGACTTCCAAATTTGCCAGCCGGTGCCCCAGACTTTGCCCCGGAGCTCTCGGGAAGCAGCAACCACACAGGGAGAACGCTGACATGGCACGTCACAAGATCAAGCTCGCCGCCTTGGCCACCACGCTCGTGGCCGCGCTCGGCGTGGCCGCCGCAGCACCGGCTTCCGGCGTCGACGCCGGCGGCACGCACGCGCGGGCGCTGATCGGCGGCACCAGGTGCTGCTGACGCAGCACTGACTACAGCTTCACCGACCTACAGCTGAGCCACGCGGTCTGCGGTGGCTCCCTGAAGTCTGCTCGGAGCCTTGGCCCGAGGCTTCAACCCTGACGCTGCTGCTGCGCTCCGGTAGGCGTCACGGGACGCGGCGAGGTCGCCGGCGTCCTCGAAGAGATCTGCGAGCTCGAACCACAGCTGGGCCGCGTCGCGATCGGCACCGATGCCGGTCAGCAGGAACACGGCGCGCCGATAGCTGCGCATCGCGGCGTCCATGTCGCCACCTGCTGCCGCGATCTCACCGAGAAGAGCGGAGGCGGCCGCTGCCATGAGCGGCTCGCCCGCGAGGGCCTCGAGCGCGGCCGCGCACGCCTCGGCCGCTTCGGTGAGCCTGCCGTCCAGGTAGTCGGCCCGGGCCCGGGACAGCTGGTTGTCTGCCAGCTCGCCAGGGCTGGCGCTCGTCCAGACGAGCTCTTCGGCAGCCTGGTCCAGGTTGCGCCGTGCCTCGTCGACGTCCGGCGGGTCGAGCTGGAGCTGCATCTGCCCGAGCGCGTTGCGCAACCGGGCGACGTTGCGTGCGTCCTGTCCCTCGGCCAGGAGAACGAGAGCGCGCTCGGCCAGGGGGATCGCGTTGCTCACGGACCCGCGGTCGGCCTCGAAGGAGCTGGCGTTCCAGTAGGCGGAGGCACGGGCGATCGGCGAGTCGATGGTCTCGGCCTTCACGATGGCCTTGCGGCACATGCGAACAGCGTGGCCGGCGTCGCCGCGGAGGTAGTGGGAGTTCGCCACGGTCACCGTGAGCTGGACTGCCTCGTCGCAGCTGTCGATGTGCGAACCTTCGAGCGAGGCCAGCACCCGCTCGCCCACCTCGATCGAGCGGGTGAGGTCACCGGAGTTCTGCAGGCAGCGCACCATGGCCATGGCGGCCTTGATCCGGAGCAGCCCTCCGCGCTTGGAGTAGACCAGTCCCTCGAGCGCGATGATCGCCTCGTCGAGGTTGCCCTGACCCTCGAGAGCACGGGCGATGATGTAGCGACCTCGGAAGACCAGCTCCTCCTGTGAGGCCACCTGTGCACGCTCGACGGCCTCGCGGGCCTGCGACTCGGCCTCGAGGTGCTGGCCGGTCTCCAGCGACAGCTCGGCGAAGTCGAGGGTCAGCTTGATCTCGTCGTACTCACGGGCGGTGACACCGCGGAGCAGGTGCTCGATCGGGACCGCGAGGCGCGAAGCCAGGTCCTCCAGAGTCTGCTTGTTGGGCCGGCGCTGGCCGGACTCGATGCGCGAGACGTAGCCGACGGAGATGTCGTCACCGGCGAGCTGCGTCTGCGTCCACCCCTTGGCCACGCGGGCAGCACGGATGCGCTGGCCCAGCTCGGCGGGGTCAATCTCCTTGAGGAGGTCTGCCTCCAGGACGTCCATGTGCGCGATTGTGACCGAGAGCGGGGGCGTCTGGGCAAGAAATCTGACAAGTCGCCGATGTTTGGAGGCAAATTTGGCCGATCTGACCCGAAAGGACTAGCCCGCACGCACCGAAAGACTAGATTCTCCTACGTCGGCATCCGAACCTTCGCGGATAGAATGCCGGTGTTTGGCCGGGGGGCTAGGCGTCACGCGTGCGTCGTTCCGACGCACGCGTGACGTGTCTCTGGCCCCGTCTCGCCACCGTCGCCGCGCTCCCGGACTCCCGGGCCCGATCGGGCTCTCCGAGACCGCTCCCGGCCGGGTTCCACGCTCAGAACACGCTCAGAACGAGGGTCATCCGGCGCCGGCGGCGTCCAGGATCGCATCCGTCGTCCGGAGCGTGACCGCCCGCGCCCGCTCCGGCGACAGGCCGCGAACGTCGAGCAGCACGATGAACGCCTCCCACCCGATCGCCAGGGCCAGCGACGAGAC
>JAICUO010000927.1 GCA_025935815.1 Streptosporangiaceae bacterium | reverse complement strand
GGCGTGAGCGGCGCGGCGCGGTGGGCGCACTATGAGATCCGCGTCGAGGGGATCCTCGACCCGCGCCGGACAGGGGGCGGCCCGCTCGCCGCCGCCCGCCCAGCGGCAACCGATCAAGCCCCCGATCAAGGAGAGTGAGAAAATGCCCCGCAACATGAAGATCCAGATAGATCGCGAACTGGAAGCATTCGTCCCGCTGTTTCCCCCGGCCGACCTGACCGACCCGGTCACTGCGCGCAAGAACCTCGCCGAGCTGGCCGCCGCCGCACCAGCGCCGGATACCACGGGAATGGAAATCGAGGACCGCACGGTTCCCGCCGATCCGGACGTGGCAGTGCGGATCTATCGCCCGCACCAGGCACAGGGTGCTATCGTCTGGCTGCACGGCGGCGGATTTGTCATGGGTGACCTGAAGACCGAGCATCCCTGGGCCGTCCGGGTCGCGGACGGCTCCGGAGCGGTGGTGGTCTCAGTTGGCTACCGGCTGGCCCCCGAGCAGCGGTTCCCGGCCGCCCTGGACGACGCCTACGCCGTGCTGACCTGGGCGGCCCGGCAGGCAGCCGGACTCGGCATCGACCCGGAACGGATCGCGGTCGGAGGTCACGCTGCCGGCGCGGGACTCGCGGCGGCAGTGGCGTTGCGGGCGCGTGACCAGCAGGGACCGCAGATCAGGTTCCAGCTGCTCAGCCAGCCCGAACTCGATGACCGGCAGGAAACCTGGTCCGCGCGGAACTTCACAGATACGCCTTTCATGACCCGCGACAAGGTCACCGCATCGTGGCGGCACTACCTGGGCTCCACGCCAGCCACGCCGTACGCCTCCCCGGCACGGGCCGGCGAACTGTCCGGCCTGCCCCCTGCCTACATCACCACCGCGGAATTCGATCCGAACCGCGACGAAGCCATCGACTACGCCCAGCGCCTGCTGCAGGCCGGCGTGCCAGTAGAACTGCACCAGTGGCCCGGCACCTTCCACGGATCGCAAGCGATCCTTTCCGCCGAGGTGTCCCAGCGGCAAATCGCCGAACTCGGCGCTGCCCTGCGCGGCGCCCTCGCCCAGTGAGACGACCGCCGCGCTGATCTGGCTGCCCGGCGAAGTGATCGAGCCGGAGAAGGACGGCCAGCCAGCCGAACGGCAGCCCAAGTTCCCAGGGCGACCAACGGTCTTGCCGCCGAACGTGTCCAGCCGTGCCTCGGCGGCGTCCAGGCCGGCGAGCGCCGCTGCTCGCAGCGCGAACGCCTCGCTCGCGATGAGGTCCGGGAATTCCGGCGGGTCGGGCTTGAGGATGTGCGTGCTCGGCATCTCCGCGCGACCCCGGCTCGCCTGCGGCCGGGAAAGCGCGGACGTGAGCGGCGTGGCGGTTCCGGCCTGGTATGAGCCACGCGTCAACGGGGTCCTCGACCTCGGACTGGTCCTGATCTCGGTTCGCGGGCTGGACCCGGATGGACCACCTACCTGGCAAGCCACCCCAGCGCGGGAACTCTAGGGAGGAACCGTGCATCCGCTAATAGCGAGCGACCGGGTCGCCGGGCACGCAAGGGAACTGCCCGCACACGCACGGGCACTGCTGCACGGGCGCGCCTCGCACGCTGGGAACAGCCGATTCGAGAGCCAGACCGGGACCCAGGCTCTGGATTATGCTCATGGACCATGGGTTACGGCTACGTCAAGCGTCCGCGCACCGTCTGAGGCGGTGCGCTGTGCCGGACGGCTGCAAAGCTGCCCGGCCCTGTGGCCTGAGCGCCTTATGCGGGCTCTGGTGTCTGAGCGTGCCGCCGTCGGCTGGTCATCCTTCCGATGCGACGGGACGTTCCTGTGGACCCACTCGATCCTGCCTCCCGGCAACGTGACGGCATGCTTTCGCCCGGTGAGCGGCGCCGGGCGCTCGCGGCTGCCATCCCGTACCTGCGCTGCCCTGTCTGCGCCGGTCGGCTGCACCTGGGCGGCAGCCAACTGGCATGCCACCGCGATCATGGCTTCGATATCGCCCGCCATGGATATGTCAACCTCACCGTCGGCCGGGTTGGACCCGGCACGGCTGACACCTCCGCCATGGTCGCGGCCCGCGAGCAGTTTCTCGGCCACAGTCACTACCAGCCGCTCGCGGCGGCCGTGCGGTCACTCTCCGCGCGGCACGATCCCGGCATGCCCGGTCTGGTGGCCGACCTGGCCGGCGGTACCGGCTATTACCTCGCCGGCATCCTAGGCGCCCTGCCGCAGCGGCACGGCGTGTGCCTTGACCTATCGGTCCCGGCGCTGCGGCGTGCCGCCCGGGCGCATCCCCGGGCG
>JAICUO010000800.1 GCA_025935815.1 Streptosporangiaceae bacterium | reverse complement strand
CTGGTCGCCGGGGTGCACGGGACGCCGGCGGCCGCGTCGGCCAGGCCCCCGGCCAGTTCGGTCCGTACCGTTCCCGCCCTGGTCACCATGGCCACGCCGCGCAGGTCCATACGCCGATCCTAGGGTGCGCGTCAGATTTGTAGGTGATCAAGATCGTTTAGCGGGCCGGGCAGGTCAGGCGGCTGGTGTCTGGTTGCGTGCTGGTTTCCAGATCTGGTCTTCGGGTCTGCTGGCCTGCTGGCAGCGGAGGGTCGTGATGGCGCTGGCGCCGGCGACGGTCCAGTGCATGCCTGACAGTTTGAGGCGCTGGCCGATGACCGCTTTGCAGCCGGACTCGACGGCGCCGGAGCCCACGAACAGGCCGCGGGAGCGGAACCAGTGGTAGCGCATCCGGGGGGCGTTGTTCTCGAAGTAGCCCAGGGCCGTGTCCAGCTCATCCTTCTTCAGGCCGGTGAGGCGGTAGGCGCGGGCCGCCTCGCAGATGCCGTCGATGTCGCCGTAGTCCAGGTCCTGCAGGCGGGCGGCGAGCCAGTCGTCCTTGCGGTCGCCGAGCATGAACTCCAGCAGGCGGGCGAGGTCGTGCAGGTGCTCGCGGGCGTGGAACAGGTCCACGATCTGGGTGGCCTCGGGGAACTTGCTGCTGGCGATGTTCCAGATCCAGGCGGCGCCGTCGCCGAGGATGGTCATCTGGCGGACGTGGCCGGCGCCGCGGCGGATGCCTTCTGCCTCCACCAGGCCGGCGAAGGTGCTCGCGGGCTCGAAGGTGGCGATGTAGCTGGAGGAGTCCCGGTCGCGGACCGGGTATCCCTTGGCGTCGATCTTGTCCTGGGTGAAGAAGACGGCGAGCTTGACCTCGCGGGTGCGGGCGCGGCCGTCTTCTCCCTTGCCGTCCCGCCCGGCGGTCTCCTTCGCGGTCACGGGCACGCCGGTGCCGTCGATGGCCGCGTAGAGCTTGTCCGGCAGCGGGGACGGCGGGAACGGCACGAGCGTGCGGGCGGTGATCATGGCGGCCCGGTCCCGGACGGCGGCGGCCGCCGCGGTGCCGCTGGCCTCGGCGGCACGCTCGACGCGCTTGACGGTCAGGCGGACGCCGGCCAGGTTCTCCAGCAGCCGGGCAGCTTTCGCGAACGGCCCGGCGGCCGCGGCCTGGTCGTTCATCGCCCGCAGCCCGGGTGACATGGACGCGTCCTGCACGCCGAGTTCGGCATCGCGGGGGGCCAGCCCGTGCTTGCAGGCGGCGCAGTGATACCAGGCACGCGTGAGGGTGACCGGGCCGAGCACGGTGTCGATGACCTTGTCCCGGTAGGCGACGAACTCTGCCTCATGGCCCTGGCCGCACGGCACCCGCGGGCCGCGGTAGCCGGGATCGGCGCCCAGCAGCCGGCCCAGCATGCCGCAGCCCGCCTGCAGCATCCCGGCGCGGATCACGGACTCGGCAGCCTCCAGCCCGGCGTCACCGCAGCCCAGCGACCGGGCCGCCTCCGCGGCCAGCCGTCCTATCTCGGCGGCTTTCTCCCGCGCGATCGCCTCGCAGAGCCCCTTTTTTCGCCCTCCGGCGCGAAACGCGGATCCGTGCCGGCGGCGGGCCTGGCCTCGCAGATCTTCTCGTTCACCTCCGCGATCTGCTCGCAGATCGCCGCGAACTCCGCATGCCGGCCGACCTCCCGGCGCACCTTGGCCACCTCGCCGGCAGCCAGCTGCCGGCCGACAGTGCCGCGCCCCCGGGCGCTCCGGGTCCACAAGAACCTCGGCCCGTGCCCGGGATGACCCGGCTGCGCGCACGCGCAGTTCGGCTTCCCGCACTTGCGGTAGTTCTCGCTGACCGATCCGCGCCGGAAATCACCGACCGCGCTGAGCTGCGCATACAGGCGGTCCCGCTCTGCCTCCAGCTCCAGGAGCGACAGGTCGGTCATGGGCACCCCTTATCTGGTTGCTGGAAAACAACCAGGCTCCCATCATAACCAGCCCAGATGTGGGACCCCTACATATGTGTCGCGCACCCCGGCCCCGTCCGCGGACCGGGAAATGTCAGTGCCTCGTGCGAGTATGCATGTGAGAACCCCGCGCAGGGTGGCATACGCGGTACGGAGGCGGCAGGAATGCGGATCATCATCGAGCGGGACGCGCTGGCCGAGGCGGTCGCCTGGGTGGCGAGGTCGCTGTCATCCCGGCCGGTCCTGCCCATCTTGTCCGGGATGCTGCTCGAGGCCTCGGCGGGCGTCCTTACCCTGTCCTGCTTCGACTACGAGGTGTCGGCCAGGATCCAGGTGGACGCCGAGGTGGCCGAGCCCGGCACCGCGCTGGTGCCTGGGCGGCTGCTGGCCGAGATCACCAGGAGCCTGCCCTCGGAGCCGGTCGAGGTGGACCAGGAGAAGGACGACGTCATCGTGACCTGCGGTCCGGCGTCGTTCACGCTGGTGACCCTGCCGGTCAAGGAGTACCCGCGGCTGCCCGAGCTGCCCCTGCTGGCGGGCACCGTCGACGGCGGCGCACTGGCCACGGCGATCGGCCAGGTCGCCCCGGCGGCTAGCCGCGACGACACGCTGCCGGTCATCACCGGGGTGAACGTCGAGATCGACGGCGGCGCCATCAGGCTGGTGGCCACCGACCGGTACCGGCTGGCTATCCGCGAGCTCGGCTGGAATCCCGCCCGGCCGGATACCAGCAGCACGATGCTGGTGCCGGCCAAGACGCTGTCCGACGCCGCGCGGATGATGGCGCCCGGCAACCCGGACCGGGTCATGATCCGCGGCGAGCTGGCCTCCAGCGCAGCCCGGGCGGCCGCCAGCGCGGGGGACTCGCTGCACGCGGCCGAGGCGATGATCGGGTTCGAAACGGCCGGCCGGCGGCTGACCACCCGCCTGATCGCGGGAGAGTACATCAAGTACAAGTCCCGGTTTCCCGAGGGCTTCGGCAGCCGCGGGGATATGCCGGCCATCCCGCTGACCGAGGCGGTCAAGCGGGTGGCGCTGGTCGCGGAGCGCGGCAGCTCGGTCCGGCTTTCCTTCAGCCACGGCAAGGTGACGATCGAGGCGGGCACCGAGGGGCAGGCGCGGGCCAGGGAGACGGTCGAGGCCGACTTCACCGGCGAGGAGACCGCGATCGCGTTCAGCCCGCACTACCTGATGGACGGCCTGGGCGCGGCCCTGATCGCGGCCACCGGCACCCCGGGCGCCGCGGACACGCCGCACGCTCAGGCAACAGCTCAGCGCACCGAGAAAGTCCAGGAGAAAGCCCCGCGCGGCAAGAAAACCTCAGCCGCGAAGGCCCAGGCG
>JAICUO010000400.1 GCA_025935815.1 Streptosporangiaceae bacterium | reverse complement strand
TCGTAGAGCTGCCGGGACAGGAACAGGCGGCGCAGCGACTGCGCCGAGACGTCGTTCACCTTCCTCGGCTACACGTTCCGCGCCAGGCAGGCCCCGGCCCGGCAGGGAGGCGGCGCGATGTTCAGCGCGTTCCTGCCCGCGGTCAGCAAGGACGCCCTCAAGCGCATGAGCGGGGAAGTCCGCTCCTGGCGCATCCACACGCGCAGCGGCACCGAGCTGGAGGACATCGCCTCGTGGGTCAACCCCGTCGTCAGAGGGTGGACGGCCTACTACGGCAAGTTCTACAGGACCGCGCTCAACGGCCTGCTCCAGCGCATCAACACCTACCTGGTGCGCTGGGCGAAGCGGAAGTACAAACGGCTCAGGTCATACAACAAGGTCCGCAAGTGGTGGGAAGCGCTGACCGCGAGGCAGCCACGCCTGTTCGCCCACTGGGCCTGGATGACCGACTTCAAGTACAGCCTATAGATGAGACGAGCGGAGTGACGGGAGACTGTCACGCTCCGTTCTGTGGGAGCCCGGGGGTGAGATTCCCCCGGGCCACCCGGCGGGGCTAGTCCGGGTACTGAAACACCCCCTCCAGCGGAACCCCGAAAACCCGGGCGATCTTGAAGGCGACCTCCAGGGATGGCGAGTACCTGCCGCGCTCGATGGCGTTTACGGTCTGCCGGGTCACCCCGACCTGGTCACCTAGCTCGCCCTGGCTCATGCTGGCGGCGGTCCGCAGTTCGGTGATCCGGTTGGTTACCAGGGTCGGTTTGCCCATGTGGGTTTGACCTCGTCAGGCGCTGCGCCGGTACAGCGCCACCTTGACCGCGCTCTCGACGACCGAGGCGAGGACGAGCGAGGCGACGAGCACCTGTGCGATCCAGAACCGGTCCGCCCGTGCGACGGCCAGGCCCAAACCGGCGAACACGCCTGTGACGAGCAGGTAGCACGCGATCCGGGTACTGCGAAGGTTGATCAGCCGGTCCCGCTCGTCGCGGACGTTGGCTTGGCGGTGGAACACGATCGCCAGAATGATGTGCGACACCGTCGCGAGCACCGTCACCGCGGCGAGGGCGACGCCCATGACCGCGGTGTAGGCGAAGTCGCGGGCCGGTGAGCTGGCGCCGGCTATCGGGCCGAGCACGAGCCAGAAGTACCAGCCGAAGACCGCCAGCAGGATCGCGGTAATCGTCAGCGCGCTCTTCTCCGGAAACGTCATCGCTCTCCCGGGTGGAAAGAATTTTTGACACTCCAACGGTACGCCGGCGGCCGCGCGGGTGTCAAACATCTTTTACACCCACGTGGCCGCGGACACCCCGGGCCACCGGCGCGTCGAGTGTCCGATGCAGACAATGCGGCGGCCATTGCTCGTACGGCAACGCTCGGCGACCTTTCCTCAAGAGTCGCCGCGAACAGGCCGTGGCGATTTCGGCGTCGGGCGCCAGATGCCCCAGCAGCCGGGGGTGCCGTCCGGCACAGTGGGCCCCGTCCAGGCGTGTGGTGACGTGGCCGAGCTCCACGCTGAAACCCCGCATGCCCCGGAACAGCCGGCGACCCAGCAGGATCCCGGCGCCTACGCCGATCTCCCGGGGATGTCGATGAAATCGGTGCTCCCACTGGCCTGCAGCTCGCCGACGGCGGCCAGGTTTGTTCCGGGAGTACAAGGCCCTTCACGGCCCGCCCGGCAGCCGGAGGTTCCGCGCGCAGGCCGCACAAGCGGGACGCTCATGGGTCAGCCATCGGATGTAGTGATGCTGCACCCCGGCGAGCGAACCCGGGTGATCACGGTGTCCGGGGAACGGGGGGAAGATCCGCGCGTCATGCGCTCTCCAGTCACCACGATGCCCGAAGGAAGCCTACTGAGGCCGGATGTTGTGGTTGCGGCTGAACAGGTTGCCGGGGTCGTAGCGGCGCTTGACCGCAGTGAGCCGCTTGTAGGTCTGCGCTGGATAGATCGCGGCGACATCATCCTCGGTGGCGGAAGCGAGGAAGTTTGCGTAGGCGCCGTTCACATGAGGTCCGAGCCTTTCCCAGATCGCTTCCAGTGCAGGGCGTGCGGCCGCGACGGCTGGCGCCGGACCCGCGGTGAAAGTCACGACCATCAGCTCCGCTTGGCGGTGCGCGTAAGCGGTGGCATCGGCGGGGACTCGGGATACCGCACCGCCAACGCTGCGGACGGCGATGAACGGCGACCGCTGCGATGCCCTAACCTCAGCAAGGACCCGGAGGACCTCGGGCACCGATTCTTTGCCGGAAAATGCGCTTCGGAGGACAAACTGGATGCCGGGCGGCGGGGCCTCGCCATCCACGAGCGTCTCCGCATAGGGCTTCAGCGCGATATCGTCGCCGGTCACCGTTCCGAGCGCGCGGATCGGGTCGATTGCCTGGGCGGCCTGCTGCGGGTCATCGCCGTCAAAGGCGACGTAGATCTCGACCGGCGCTTCGGGTCCGCCGGCGAATGGATTGGCGAAGTCCACTACGGATGTGAGCTCTTCGGGGGCGGTGCGGAGGTAGTCCGCCCACCCCTGGAGCACGGTGGCCGCCTCCGATGCCGGAAACGCGATCTTGCCGTGGAAGACGTCTGTCGTCGGGTGTGCCACGAACTCGAAGGCGGTCACGATCCCGAAATTGCCGCCGCCGCCGCGAATCGCCCAGAACAACTCCGGGTTCTCCTGCGCGCTCGCGTGCACGAGCTCTGCGTTGGCGGTGACCACCTCTGCGGCAACCATGTTGTCCAGGGCCAGACCGTACTTCCTGACCTTCCAGCCAATGCCACCGGTCAGCGACAGCCCGCCGACACCGACGCTCTTGGTGTCACCCGAGGAGATCGCCAGGCCATGCGGGGCCAAGGTGACGGCGACCTGGCCCCAGGTGGCGCCTCCGCCGATCCGCACGAGGTGACGTTCCTTGTCGGTGATCTCCGCGTCCGCGAGCCTGCTGAGGTCGATCACGACACCGCCGTCGTTGGTGCCGAAGCCCGCATAGCTATGGCCGCCGCCTCGCACGGACAGCGAAAGTCCCGCGCTGGCAGCGAATCTAACGCCTGCTTGCACGTCCCCGGCACTCTCGGGCCGCAGAACATGGGCCGGGCTTCCCGAAGCCAATACCGTTCGGCTAGCCGACTCGTACTCCGCTCCGCCAGGTTCGACGATGTCGCCGCCGAAGTCGCGGCGAAGGGTTTCAAGTGCAGAGCTCATGGCATTCCTTCCAAACAGGAGAATCCTCGGTATCCGAGCTGGCCAGGCTGGTCGCGGTCACGCTCTCGTCCACAGCAGCACGACCGCAATGAGCCCTGCCGGGCACGGGAGCATCCCGGCCCAGCCCAGCAGCGGAGGTAGCCCGGTGTCTCCGGACGTGTCCTTGATGAGCAGATCGGTCAAGGCGATGGCAGTGCCGAGCGCGAACATCGCGGTCGCGCCCCCGCGGGCCCACCGCTTGCCCGCCTTGACGGCCCGTATCGTCCACAGCCAGCAGAGGATGCCGAGCGCTGCGACGACGGACAGGTAGACCAGGTAGGTGGTGACGGCCGAGTCGATTCGCGTCTGCGCGTACGCGGGATAGCTGACCCGGATATGGTCGGCCAGCACGTTGAGGGTTGCATGGTCGACGTACGTGATGAGGATCGCGGAGACGGTGAGCCCGAGGCCCGCGTACATCGCCTTGATGGCCGATCGCTCATGTGCTGCAGTCATCACACTGCGCTCCTTCCAACTCGCAAGTGCACCTGCCGAGCGGACGCAGGCGGCGAGTCATGCGAGACGCTATGCTGGCCGCCCCCGGCGGTCAGCACCCGGAAGTGGACATGACCGGTGGAATCTCCGCAGGCGGCGCTGGCACCAAGGTGCCGGCGTCCGCGAGACGTTCGCGAGGAGCCCGGGGGCGGAACCGTAACAGCCAGCCCGTCCGGGATTGAAGGATCTTCGCGAACCACGGTTGTGCCTGCGCCTGTCCGGCTGGGAGCGCTCGGTTTGCGGCGCCCCTCGTCAGGGGATCAGGCTGAGCTCGCGTGCGCGGGCGACTGCCTCGGTGCGGTTGGCCGCGCCGAGCTTGCCCAAAATGTGGCTGACATGCTTCTTGACGGTATCGAGGGAGACCACGAGCTGGCTCGCGATGGCCCGGTTGGACCTGCCTGCCGCCAGCATCTGCAGCACCTCCAGCTCACGGCCGGTCAGCGGGTCCACCAAGCCCGGCACCGCCGTGACGCTACCCCGCCCGGCATCCGGGACGATGTCGGGCGCGCGAAGCGCGTGATGCAGCCGGGCCAGGCAGCCGAGCGGGACCTCGGCAACCGCCCCGCCGGACCGCTGGGCTGCGATCAGCCGGGCCAGCAGCGCGGCCATCGGCGCTCCCTCGTCCGCGAAGACCCGGACGTAGCCTTGCGGGCAGGCCAGGGTCAGCGCTTCGGCCAGCGCGTCCACCGCGGCGTTCTCCTCGCCTGCAGCTGCCAACGCGAGCGCCCGCAGCGCGCCGATCTCGATCAGGCTCCCGACCCGGTCCTGCGCGGCCGCCGCCGCGTGCAGCCGGTCCAGCAGCGCTAGTGCCGTGGCGGGCTGGTCCTGGGTCAGCAAGACGCGCGCCAGCACCAGATGCTCCCGCTCCTTCTGATACACCGGCTCGTCGTCGATGCGAAGGTCGACTTCTTGTGCCCAGCGGGCTGCCTCTGCAATGTCGCCCTGGGCCAGCAGCAGCCGGGCCCGCTGCGCCGGGACAGGGTTGAACAGGTTCGCCAACGACGGGCTAGGCGCGACCCGCTCGGCCTCGGCGATAGCCTCCTGAGCCCCGCTCGGATCACCGTTGGCCTGCCGAATCCACGCCAGCGTCACCAGGCCCGCCGCCAGCGGCTGGGTCTTCCAGTTCAGCTGCCGGGACAGCTCAATGCCCTTGGTGACATGCTGTAGCGCCGTATCGAGCTCGCCCCGCTGGTAGGCGACCTCGGCCATGCCGACATACCCGATACCGGCACTGGGCATCGCCGCTCGGCCCGGTGGCGCGGTGTCCTCAACCAGCTGCTCGTAGGTGGTGAGCGACGCGTCCAGGCGCCCCCGGGACCGCTGCACTCGGCCGAGGTCAAGGCACGCCCATGCCGCCAACGGACGTTGACCGGCCGCGCGCCATCTGGCGACGCTGGCGGCGAAGCCGCGTTCGGCGTCTTCCAGCCGACCGCGCACCCACTCGGCTATAGCCAGAATCCACAGGCTAGCCGAGTGCAACACCCACTCTTGCTCATCAAGCGCGGGCAGTGCCGGCGAAGCGGACGCGGCCATCCCCTCGGCATCGCCGTGGAGTACGGCAAGATAGGCGCGCGCGAGCGCGATCGCCGCCGGAACGTTCGCCAGCAGGCTCGCCGCCCGACCGACGGAAGGCTCGAACGGCTCGTTGGCAGCACCGCCGAACGCGCGCTCGGCGGCATCCAGTGGTGCCCCGGCCGCTTCCACATCGCCGCCGACGAGCGCCATCCACGCCTGCGCCAGCAACAGCCGTGGGCGGGACTGAGCCAGCT
The DNA here is from genome assembly GCA_025935815.1 of Streptosporangiaceae bacterium. Classification (GTDB taxonomy): domain Bacteria; phylum Actinomycetota; class Actinomycetes; order Streptosporangiales; family Streptosporangiaceae; genus Trebonia. Next base: position 1,843 of record JAICUO010000400.1, on the reverse strand, counting down.
CGGCAGGCAGCGCCGAGATCCACCCTTGAATCGTCGCGCTTTCACCTCGCAGGAAGATCGCGTCATAGTGCCGCTCGATCAGGCGGGCGGCCCAGGCGGCATCGCCAGCGGCCAGGGCGTGGCGGATCGTCTCGTCAGCCAGCCCCTGAGCGTCGAACCACGCGGCCGCCGCACGGTGCAGCCCGCGCGGTTTGCCAGGCTGTCCTTGCCGCAGGCGAGCCTGGAGCAGGTCGGCGAACAGGTGGTGGTAGCGCCACCAGCCGCGCACCTCATCCAGCGGAATCAGGAACAGTCCCGCCCGCTCCGCCGCCTCCAGCAGCGCCTGGCTGCCCTCGCGCCCGGTGACCGCGTCGCACAGGGGGCCGGACAGCCGCTCCAGCACCGAGGTCTCCAGCAGGAATGTGCGCAGCTGAGCGTCCTGCTGCTCGAGCACCTCCTCGGCCAGGTAGTCCAGGATGTAACGGTGGCTGCCGGTGAACGCGGCTACAAACGCGACAGCATCATGGTGTCCGCGCAGCGACAGCGCGGCCAGCTGCAATCCGGCCGCCCAGCCCTCCGTCCGGGCCGCCAGCGCCGCCGCCAACGCCTCCGGGAGGCCCGACGCCGCCTGCTGAAGCAGTTCCCAGGCTTCGGCGGAGGTGAACCGCAGCTCGGCTTGGCGTATCTCGGTCAGCTGGCCGCGGGCGCGCAGCCGCGGCAGCGGCAGCGGCGGATCGCTGCGGCTGGCCAGCCCCACGCGCAGGCCCGCTGGCCGGTGTTCCAGCAAGAACGCGAGCGACTCGTGCACCTGCTGCGATCCGATCAGGTGATAGTCGTCCAGGAGCAGCAGGGCCTGCTCCCCCGCCAGGTCGTTGATCAGCGCTGTGACCAGGCCCTGGAACGACGACGGCGCGGGCAGGCCGAGCAGCGGGGCTACCCGTTCTCCGATCCCGGGTCGCGCCTGGTCCAGCGCGGCCACCGCATGACGCCAGAACCGGGCCGGGTCGTTGTCCCCTGCGTCCAGCGACAGCCAGGCGACCGGGCACTCGCCGCGCCGCGCCCAGTCGGCCAGCAGGACCGTCTTGCCGTACCCGGCCGGGGCGCAGGCCAGAACCAGCCCCCGCGCTAGGCCCTCATCCAGGCGTGCCGTCAGCCGCGGCCGCAGCACCTGACCGGGGCGTGCGGCGGGCACGTGCAGCTTGGTAGCTAGCAAGGCATCCCGCTCAGGGGTCACCGAAGGTGCTTCAACCATCGCTGACCTGCACGCTATGCGCCTCCACGACCCTCCGCATCGCCGCTTGGAAGGAACTGCCGCCGACCACCTGCGCTTCCCTTAATCGCAGCCCTGATCCGATAGTCGCAGCCCTGATCCGACCATTCCATTACCCGGCGACCTGCCTAGCTCCACTTCCCCCTTGATCTCCAGCGCAAACAACCCGACGCCCGGCCCCGGGCACCTTGGTGCCCGTGCCGGAGGCCGAAGATTCCACCTGATCGGCACCTAGGGGTGACGCCACGCCCCTGGGTCGCTCCATAGCGTGCAGACGACAGAACCCCCAATGGAAGGACGGACCGATGCCTGAACTCACCCTCGGCCGCCGCCCGGCCGACGCGGGGCGGAACCGGCCATCATGCAGCGTGCAGGCGTGAGCGGCGCGGCGCGGTGGGCGCACTATGAGATCCGCGTCGAGGGAATCCTCGACCCGCGCCGGACAGGGGGCGGCCCGCTCGCCGCCGTTCGCCCAGCGGCAACCGATCAAGCCCCCGATCAAGGAGAGTGAGAAAATGCCCCGCAACGTGAAGATCCAGATAGATCGCGAACTGGAAGCATTCGTCCCGCTGTTTCCCCCGGCCGACCTGACCG
>JAICUO010000788.1 GCA_025935815.1 Streptosporangiaceae bacterium | reverse complement strand
CGGCGTGCTGACCCACCGCCACGTCCCCGGAACCGCAGCAGGCACACCGCCAGCCGCTAGAGGTCGAAGTCCTGCGCCTACTGACTCAGCGCGCGGACGGCCCCCGATGTTCCCGCCTGCCGGGAGGAAAGTCCAGAACCGCATCTGGCCGCAGCAGGAGAAGATGCCCTAAGCGGCCTTGTCTGCCGTCGGCCACGACGATGCGAGACACCGCGCGCCCGGCCGCCAGCCCGGCGGGATTCTGGATCTGGCACGATACCGCGATACCTACGTGGTCCTCGGCGCACTCGTCTTCACCGCTGATCGGCTGCGAGCTTCCTCGCCCTAGAGGACGAGCTCGTAACGCTCCATTCCTGGACAGGCGAACTAGACCGGACGCCGCCGGGGCTGCGGCCAATCGCGCACTGAACGGCACGCCCTATCCGCCGTTATGCGCGGATCTCGGCTCGGCGCCAATCAGGACTCTTACTGGCGCATACCTAGATGTTCGGCGCTATGGCGCTCACGGTTCCGGAGTGGGCTGCTGCGACGACCTGTGCAATGCCCCTCATCTGCTGGGGCCGCAACGCTCAGCCACCCCGCAACCTCGACTAGGCGGTGAGGTCCGAGGCGCCGCCGGAGGCAAGGAAAGTTGTGCTGGCAGCTTGGGAATCTCCCGGTTCGGGCCAGTGAGTCCCGCGCTGTGCTGGGCTGGGCGTGCCCCGGTGCTGGCAGGCTTGATTTCGGTCGTTCGGCCTGGGGAAGGACGCCTGCATGACATCCGAGACCAGCTCAGTGGCAAAGTCCGGGGGAGAATCGGTAGTTATCGCCCGCTTCGACAGCTACCGTCACGCCGAGCACATGCTGGCTTCGCTTGGCCACGGGTTCCGTGCCAAGGCCCGCAAGGGCGGCGCTATTGCCGTGGTGGTCAGGGGCAACCCCGATGGGTCGCTGAAGGTAACTGAGTCTCGGGTGCTGTCGGCCAGCGACTGATATCCGCCCTGATCCGCCTGTCCCTGTCATGGATGATCGGGTTCACGGGCCTTATCTCCATGCTGAAAGGCGCAAAGGGCGAGGCCCGCGCCGTTCACGTGCATAAGGGGCATGTCGGATCGGATGAGCGCCGCGCCCACGAGATCCTCGCCGAAGCTGGCTCGCACGGGGCCCTGGCGCTGGTTCGCTGCAAGGACCAGGAGACGCGGCAGATGGTTGCCGCGGCAGCGGCCGGCAGTGCGAGTGGCAGCTGGGATGGCTCGCTTGCAGAGTTCCTCGCCGCCCTCGACCCCGGCAGTGCTCACGATTGGGTGCGCGCCGCTGTTGGCGAGCGCCCCAGCCCGGACCGCTAGACGGATCACATCGTGCGGCAAGAGCCAGGCCTCTCGTTCCGCCCAGCGTCAGCAGATTGCGGGGGGACCGTTGACTGATCGCGCGGGCCCGGGGCCAGCTGCCCGGCATGAGGCCAGACCCTCCAATCGCATGATCGTGCGGGGCGCCCTGCGGATCACGGGATCTGCCACCGCGCTGGTGGCCATTTACTATCTGCTGCCCCTGAACCACTCCTCGGCCTGGGTCGCCGTGACCATCCTGGTGACCGGGCTGGTGGTGTTCGCCGCGCTGGTCGCGTTGCAGGTCCGCTCCATCATCCGGTCGGCGTTCCCGGCACTGCGGGCCATCGAGGCCCTGGCCACCAGCGTCCCGCTGTTCCTGCTGCTGTTCGCCAGCACCTACGTCGTCATGGCCACGATGTCGGCCAGCAACTTCGGCGAGCGGCTGACGCACACCGACGGGCTGTACTTCGCCGTAACCGTGTTCTCGACGGTCGGGTTCGGCGACATCACAGCCAAGACCCAGGCGGCGCGCCTCGTCGTCACCGGGCAGATGGCCGCTGACCTCGTCATCCTCGGGCTCGCCATCAAGATCATCGCCGGCGCGGTCAGCCGCCGTCGGCAGCCGGAAGACGCAGACGGCGCACAGCCCGCCGGGGACACCCCCCGCTAACTGCCGCGTGAGTCACCACAGCCACGGCTGACCCCGGCGGCCGGGCCCGGGACTAAACGCCGGCGAAGAGGCTGGCCTGCGACACGAGGATGCATGACGAATTGGCACGCAAGATCAGCGGCGGCGCCCGGCTGGGACGGCCCGGACGCGCCGGGTCGACCCTCTAGACGGGCAGATTCGGCAGCGCAGCACTACACCCGCCGCCTCTGGTGCCGCCAGGTGAAAGTCATCGGCCACTGAGTGCCGCTCAGGCAGAACCGTGAATGGCCGTTCGGTAACCCGCCATCAAGGTAACACCCTGTAGTCATCAACTATCACATCGCGCCAGACGCGGGCAAGAGCGGCACAGGGCGGAAGCCCGCACGCTCCGCGTTCCCGGATCCCGCGTGCTACTATTACGTAGTAGATGTAATACGGGATACTAGCAGCAGGGGGCTGCCGTGGTACTCAACAGCAAGGGCCAGCTGACCATCCCGGCGGACCTACGTGCCAAGTTCGGGCTGCACCCGGGGGACGAGGTCGAGGTCGTTGAGGTAGGCGGCACCCTCCAGATCGTGCGCGCCGAAGGAGCCGAGAGCAGGGGGCAGCGGCTGGCCCGGCGGCTGCGCGGCACCGCCAGCGGGCAGGACGTCGCTGGCATGAGCACCGACCAGATCATGGCCCTGCTGCGTGGCGAGTAGCCCCGCGGCGATCCGCCCGGCAACCCTCATCGACTCGTGCGTCCTCCTGGACGTCATCACCGGCGACGAGCAGTGGGCCGACTGGTCAGCGGCGCAGATCGCCACCGCCATGGACGCCGGGCGGGTAGTAATCAACCCGCTCATCTACGCCGAGGTCTCCGTCGGCTACCAGACCATCGAGGAACTGGAAGACCTGCTCCCCGCCAGCGACTACGAGCGCGAGCCACTGCCCTACCTCGCGGGCTTCGCCGCCGGGAAGGCCTTCGTCCGCTACCGGCGCGGCGGCGGCGACAAGCGATCCCCGATGCCAGACTTCTACATCGGCGCCCACGCCGCCATATCCGGCTACCGACTGCTGACCCGCGACGTCCGACGCTACCGGACCTACTTCCCCACCATCGACATCATCGCCCCACCGCCACCCCCAGCCGACACCGCCGGATAGACCCGCAGGCCGACAGGACCGCCGACGGCACTGATCACAATACGTACCCAGCGCAACCCAGACCCTGCGATCAAGTAACCGCCGTTAGGCACGGGGAGTGGTTCCTTCTTCGGTCGCCAGTTGAGGCGTGCAGAACGGAGTAATCTGCGGGTCTCGCCCCGTTACGCGACCCGGTCGACTCGCTCGATGGTGATCACGTCCCCGTCGATGTAGTACAGGACCCTGTACTCCCGACGGGAAGCCGGTG
>JAICUO010000542.1 GCA_025935815.1 Streptosporangiaceae bacterium | reverse complement strand
GGCCCGAAGTTCTCCCGCGCCACCACGTACGAGCCGCCTGGCCTGATGTAGACCATGACGATCTCGCGGTAGGACAAGAGCACCAAGACCATGACGAACAGGACGACCAGCGTCATGGGCAGCAGAAGGGCGAATGCCGCCATGCCCGCGGCGGGCAGGAGGGCAATCAGGATTTCTTCAGTTCCATAGGCGGATGAGGAGATCCCGTCGGGGGACAGGACGCCGAGGGCAAGCGGCTTGGATAGTCGCTGCTCGCCGAGCTGCTCGTTGACCAGCGGCGGCCCGAGCAGGCGCCGCTTCGCGGTGTACCAGATGGAGTCGTTCTGGCCACCGTTGCCGAGCGGGCCCGCCGCCTTTGGCCCCCGAGCCGGGGCGGACTTTACGCCCGTTTGGGGACCTGCTGGCTTGGGCATTACTTTATGCGCCTTTCATCCGCGGAAACGTGCCGGTGACTTCATACCACCATCAACTGACTGGATGATCCGTGTGTCCGGTTCAGCGGCAGGAGGTATTGAAGAGGGACCCGCTGACAGATACCCAGCAGGCCCCCGATTCATCCATGCCCGTGCAGGTTCGCGAGCAGGGGTCGGCGCGGCCGGATCACGGCGATGACGCACTGTATCGCGGGGCAACGATCTGGTCGCGCGGGCGACGCGCGCCCGGCGTACCCTGATATATTCCGGCACCGGGAACAGCTGCCAACGGCTGGAGCGGGACGGGGACTAGCATGCGGGACAGCGCCGGTTTTGATGTCCTGGCGGCCAGGCTGGAAGAGCTGGCGCGGACATGCGATCAGCTCGCCGCGGAAAACGCGGGGCTGCGGGCGGAGGTGTCCCGGCTGTCGGGGTCACTGGCGGCGGTGGTCCCCGAATCCGGTCCTGGCCGGGCCGGGCCGGGGGGTAAGCACGCGGGGGGGCGCCGGATACGGGTAAGCCGCCGGGGCTTTGGCGTCGCGCTGGCCGGGGCGGCCGCGGCGGCGTTCGGCGCGACGCTGGTTGAGCGGGGCGCCAGGCACCCGGCCCTGGCCGATGTGACGACGCCGGACGCGGCGGGTGCCGATGCCTCGGTCACCGGGCAGCTGGCCCCGGCGTCGGTCACGGCGGCGGGCGCCTTCCTCAGCGCGACGCTGTCGAGCAGCTCGGCGGTGATCGCCGCGGCCAACAATGGCGCCGGCCCGGCGATCCAGGGGCTGGCCGGCGGCACGGGGCCGGGGATGTACGCCGCGTCCGCCGGGACGGGGCCAGCGGTCTCGGCCAGCAGCGCCAGGACCGCGGCCGGCATCGTGGCGTCCAGCGGCCAGGGCCGGGGCGGGATCTTCAGCGGCAAGGCGGTGGCGCAAGTTCAGCTCACCCCGGGCGGCAGCAGCCCCCCGAAGAGCGGCCAGATGGGCGACCTGTACGCGGACTCCGCCGGCCGCCTCTGGTATTGCAAGAAGTCCGGGTTGTCCGCCACGTGGAAGCAAATCGCCTGAAGGCCCGCGTTAAGGTCTCGCCCTGAAGGGATTGATTGCGATGACTCACACTGTGATTACTTCCGGGTATGTCGCGCCGGCGGTGGTCGCCCTGACCGACGGCGCGACTATCAGCGTGGACGCCTCGGCTGGCAATGACTTCCGCGTGACGATCGGGGGGAACCGCTCCCTGGCCAATCCCCGCAACGCCGTGGACGGGCAGCGGGTCACGTTCCAGGTCAGGCAGGGCGGTGCCGGGGGATTCCGGATCGCCTGGGGCAGCCAGTACAAGTTCGGGAACGCGGGCGCGCCCGTCTTGTCGACGGCAGCCGGCGCCACCGATGTCGTCGGCTTCATCTACAACGCCGCCCTGGCCTCGTGGCTCTGCGTGGGCGCGGCACTGGGCTTCTGAGCGGCGCGGGCTGCTGAGCGGTGCGGGCTGCTGAGGCGGGCGGCTACCGCTAGATGATCCCCGCGGCCATGAGCAGGCCGGTAGTGCCGGTCGCGGGGGGCGCGACGGGCGTGCCCTGGAGCACCAGCACCCAATCCGGGCCCCCGGCCGAGTTCGGCCCGGGGCTGGTGTATGAGCGGCCGGCCGGCGCGGCGGTCTTCGCGCCGGTCGCGGGGTCCAGCCAGTGGGCCACGTACCCCGGCACCATCATCGTCTCGTTGATGCCGATGGTCGAAGCGTGCGACAGGTAGATCACGGCCAGGCTGGACCCTGGCCCGCTGTCCAGGGTGCGGGACGCGGTCACGTAGGAGTCCGTCGAGCCGGTGTACGCCCCGCCGTTCCCGCCGTCGGCGTAGGAGGTGGCGTGCGTGCCGCGCCCGCTGGTGACCAGCTCGGAGGAGATGTCGGGGACAAGCTCGTTCCAGCCGGGCAGCGCCTCGTACGCGGCCCGGATCGCCCCGGCGACGGACGTGAACCAGTGCTCCGCCGACGACGCGGCCAGCGCCCCGGAACCCCACTGCCAGATCGCCTCGGAGCCGGTGATGATGCCCCGCGCCCCGGATGACAGCGCCCACCACGCTAGGGATCGCATCAGCAGTTCCTCGGCGGCCGTGCCCTGGTTCTCGTAGAAGTAGCCGTCGCCCCAGATCGCCGGGATCGGCGATTCCTCCTGGTAGGCGAACTCGGTGCCGAGATACGTGACGTTGTATGAGTAGACCCAGTTGAACGTCGCGTTCCCGGCGCCGAGGGTTAGCACGTCGTTGGTGTCCAGCGTGCGGCGGCTGGTTGATTCGGCCATGTTCTCGATCGCCAGCGGCTGCGCCGCCCCCGCCTGCCGCAGGCTGTTGATCAGCGTGTCGACTTGTGGATCAAAGGTGCCGAAGTAGTCGTCGCAGTTCAGCCACACGACGTTGGCGGCGCTGCCGTACCGCTGGCCGATGAGCGTGCCGTAGTCCTCGTACTGAGCGTTCGACCATCCGGCGAGCGTCCCGCTGGCCATGTCGTAGCTGTGGCCGACGATGTTGAGGAACATCGTGATGCCCTGGCCCAGCGCGCTGGCGATCATGTAGTCGATGCGTTCCCAGTACGCGTCGTTCATCCCGCTGGCCGGGTCAGCGGTCGCGGTGAACGGGTTCACGCCGTCCCAGGTCGAGCCGTTGTCGAATGCGCCGCCGTCCTGCGTGCTCGACAGCAGCTTCGTGTAGATAATCGTGAATCCCTGGCTGGCCCGGTTCGCCAGGTAGGTGTCGTAGTCGGACTTCCAGTCGCCGCCATTCCACCGGCCCGCGTTACCGGTAATCGCCCACGGTGCATCGCCGAGCACCATCCGTGGGCTGCCGAACTGGTCGTGGAAGTAGCCCGGGCCGCCGTGACCGGTGGTCAGGCCGGTGATGGTCCGATTGCCTGACCTGAGCGCCGCCAGCGCCTGGGACCCGGACGGGAATTCCATTTGGGTGGCTCTTGATCTTCCTCAGGCTCAGGCCAGCCGCCCCTCGAACCGGCAGGCAGGCCAACGGCAGGAGCTGACTATGGCGGAGGATGAGGGATTTGAACCCTCGGTGAGTTTCCCCACACACGACTTCCAAGACTGCGAACACCCGTTCACGTCAGGTCAAACCGGTACGTGACGCTGGTCACGGTACCACGCTGGTACGTCCCGAACACCGCCGAACGCTGGCGAATGAGACCAGAACTGAGACTGAGAGCTTGGCCGATCCCCTCGGCACTCGCACGGCTTAGCGGCGTTTCCTCGATGGCAAGCTGAGCCGACCGCAGGGCGCTCTGCGCACGAGGATCGGACCGGCGCGGCAGTAGCTCGACCTGAGCCGTGCGGACGGAACACCGGGCGACCGTCTGCTGTGTTCCGAAAATTAACGGTTGGCGGGCAGGCGGCAGCAGTCGGCGGCGGTTTGTGCCGTCGGCTTCCCGGGGGCCGGGCTGGGTCTTAGCTGGCCCTGGGCTGGGTGGCCTCGTCGTGGCCGGGGTGGAGGGGTTCGATGGTGACCTTGTAGCCGAGGCGCTCCAGGGCGCGTGCGTGGCTGCGGGCCTTGCGGTGGTCGTCGTCGCGGCGGTCGTAGTAGTCGTGGCCGAGGTCGTTGTAGACGGCGTCCGGGTCCGATAGGAGGTGCCAGGTGATGACGAGGATGGCGCGCATGATGGCGCGCTGCGCCTTGAGCTTGGGCATGTGGCGGATGAGGCGGCGGTAGCGGGCGCCGAGGAAGGTCTGGGTGCGGGCGGCCGCGGCGGCGGCCTCGCCGAGGGTGCCGCCGGAGTAGGGGTTGCCCTTGCCGGCGCCCTTGTTCTTGCGGTGGCCGGCGGACTCGCTGACGCCGGGTGCCTGCCGGGCCCAGGACGCCAGGTGGGCCGGGGTCGGGAACCGCGACATGTCGACGCCGATCTCGGCGATGAGGTCCTGGGCGGTCCGCTCGGAGACGCCGGGGATGGTGGAAAGCTGGGCGACTTGCCGCTCATACGGCTCGCAGAGGTCCGTGATCCTGGCGGTGAGCTGGTCGATCTCGGCGGTGTACTGGTCGGTGCGGGCGAGCATCATCTTCAGCAGCCAGGCGTGGTGGCTGGTGAAGAAGGCGCAGTCCAGGGCCTCCCGCAGCTGGGGGATCTTCGCCCGCGCCCTCTTGCGGGCCAGCTGGGCGAGGGCGGCGGGGTCGCGCTCCCCGGCGATGATGGCCTCCAGCATGGCCCGGCCGGACGCGCCGTGGATGTCGGTCAGCACCGATGACAGCTTGAGGTGGGCGTCCTCCAGCAGCTTCTCCGCGCGCTGCTTTTCCGCCGTCCGGGCCTGGACCAGGTGCCGCCGGTAGCGGGTGTGGGCCCGTAGCACCCGGATGTCCTCGGGCGGGATGAAGCTGCCCTGCAGCGCCCCCCGCCCGGTGAGCCTGGCCAGCCAGGCGGAGTCCAGCTTGTCGGTCTTCGGCCGCCCGGGCAGCGCCTTGACCCTCGATGCCTGGTACAGCAGGCACTCGGTGCCCTCGCGCTCCAGCGTGAACAGCACGGGCTTCCAGTAGTCGCTAGTGGCCTCCATGCCAGCCCGCTCGACCTGCCACTCCCGCAGCCAGGCCGCCAGGGCCAGCAGGTCCCGGCGGGTCGTCCCGAACTGCCGGGTCTCCTGCCGCCGCCGGCTCCCGCCCGCGCGGGCGGGCACCCGGATCGTGGCCATGACCATCGCCTTGCCGATGTCGATCCCCGCCACCCGCTCGGCGAACAGCGGCTCGTCCTCCACGTCCTCCACGGACGCCTCCTGTCATCAAGGGCGGATGAAGCGGAGGCGGCCGCCCGGGGAGCCGCGGGGCAAGCGGAAATCTGTTCCGCGGGCTCACAGGCACCAGTGCACGGCCCTCAAAGGGCAGCTCCCGGCGTTCAGGCTTTTCAACGGGGTCGCGCCCGCCAAAGAGGAAACGACGTCAGCAGGCGGCCGCGCTGATGGCTGGGCGGACGGTCCGGGAGAGCGTGACGCTTGCCGGGCG
>JAICUO010000118.1 GCA_025935815.1 Streptosporangiaceae bacterium | reverse complement strand
TCCCCGCCGGGGGCGCCGGGGACGGTGAACGCGCCGCCGCCGTCCACGCTGACGATGGCCGGCTCCCCTGCGGCGCTGGCCAGGATCCCGGAGTACAGGTTCAGCCCGACGAGCCGGGCGACGTGCTCGGTGGCGGGCTGGCGGGCGACGCGTTCGGGCGGGCCGTCCTGGACGACCTGGCCGTCCTCGAGGACGAGCAGCCGGTCGGCCAGCACGAGGGCCTCCAGCGGGTCGTGGGTGACCAGCAGGCACGGGCCGGGGAAGTCGGCCAGGTGCTGGCGCAGCTCGGCCTGCACCTCCAGCCGGGTCCTGGCGTCCAGCGCCGACATGGGCTCATCGAGCAGCAGCAACTCCGGCTGCCCGGCCAGCGCGCGGGCCAGCGCCACCCGCTGCGCCTGCCCGCCGGACAACTGCGCGGGCTTGCGGCCGCCCAGGTCGGCGATGCCGAGCCGGGCTAGCCACTCGCCGGCGGCCGCTCGCCCGGCGGCCCTCCCCCTGCCGCGGGCGCGCGGCGCGAACGCCACGTTCTCGGTGACGGTCAGGTGCGGGAACAGCCGGTAGTCCTGGAACACGTAGCCGACTGGCCGCTGCGCCGCCTGGGTGAACGTGCCCGCGGCCGCGTCGTCGAGGACCGTCCCGCCCAGCGTGACGCGGCCGGCGGCCACCGGGGCGAGCCCGGCCAGCGCCCGCAGCAAGGTGGTCTTGCCGGACCCGTTCGGGCCCAGGACCCCGAGCACCTGGCCGGGCGGGACCGTGAGGTCCAGCGTGAGGGTGAACTCGCCCCGCCGCACGGCCGCCTCGACCAGCAGCGTCAGGTCAGCCATTGGACGACACCGCTCATTGGACGACACCGCTCATTGGGCAACGCTGCCGCGTATCCAGCGCTCGCGCAGCGAGGCCAGGACGGTGATCGAGACCACCAGCAGGACCAGGCTGAGCGCGATGGCGGCGTCGGGGTCGTTCTCCAGCGCGTAGTACACCGCGATCGGCATCGTCTCGGTCTTTCCGGGGAAGCTGCCGGCGAACGTGATCGTCGCGCCGAATTCCCCCAGGGCCCGCGCCCAGCACAGCACCGCGCCGGCCGCCAGGGAGGGGGCCACCAGCGGCAGCGTGACCCGCCGGAAGATGGTCATCCGGCCCGCGCCCAGCGTCGCCGCCGCCTCTTCAAACCCCTGGTCGGCGGAGCGCAGCGCCCCCTCGACGGTGATGACCAGGAACGGCATCGCGACGAACGTCTCGGCCAGCACGACCGCCAGGGGGGAGAACGGGATCGTCAGCCCGAACCACTCATCCAGGTAGCGGCCGACGAAGCCCGTGCGGCCCAGGGCCAGCAGCAGGGCCACGCCGCCGACGACGGGCGGCAGCACCAGCGGCAGCGTCACCAGCGCGCGCAGCAGGGGCCGCCCGGGGAACCGCGCCCGCGCCAGCACCCACGCCAGCGGGACGCCGATGACGATGCAGACGCCGGTCGACACCGTGGCCGTCCACAAAGACAGGGTCAGCGCCTGCACCGCGTCCGCGCCCGCGAGGGCGGGGCCGAGCCTGCCCCACGGGGCACGCCACACCAGCCCGGCCAGCGGTAGCACCAGGAACGCGACGGCGATGACGGCGGGCACCAGCAGCGGGGCGGGAACTGATGGCCGGCCCCCGGCGCTCCGCTTCCCGGGGGACGAAAACCAGCCCCCCAGACCCGCGGGCCGGCCGCCCTCCCGGCGCGCCGCCGCCTTCACCGTGAGGCTCCCGCCGCGCAGGCCCCGCGCGCCATCATCGGCATCCCGCGCCCATCATGGTGACGTCACGGCTGCTCGAACTTGTCCGCCGTCAGCACCGCCTGCCCGGCGTCGGACAAGACGTAGGCCTCGAACGCCTGGGCGAGCGTCAGGCTGGCGCTGTGGCTGAGCGCGGCGATCGGGTACTCGGTGGAGGCGTTGACCGAGTCCGGAATGGCGATGCCCTTGACCTTGGCCCCGGCGGCGTTGACGTCGGTCACGTACACCACCCCGGCGTCCACGTTCCCGAGTTCCACCTGCGTCAGGACCGACTTGACGTCCGGCTGCAGCGTCACCGGCTTGACGGTGACCTTGGCGTTGGCGAAGACCTTGGCGGCGACGGTCCCGCACGGCACCTGCGGCTGGCACAGCGCCACCTTAACCGACGACTTGCCCAGGTCGGCGACCCCGGTAACGTGCCCCGGGTTGGCCGGCGGGACGGCGATCTCCATCACGTTCTTCACGAAGTTCGTCGAGCCGGTCGCGTAGCCCGCGGACACGACCTGCGTCATGTTCTTCGGCGACGCCGAGGCGAACACGTCGGCCGGCGCGCCGCTGGTGATCTGGGTGGCCAGCGTCGAGCTGGCACCGAAGCTGAACGTCACCTTCGTCCCCGGGTTGGCCGCCTCGAACTGCTGGCCGAGCGTGGTGAACGCCTCCTTCAGCGACGAGGCCGCGAACACCGTGATCGATCCCGACCGGGCCGGGGAGGAGGAACTGCTCGAGGAGCAGGCGGCTAGCGTGACGGCAGTGATAGAGGCAAGCCCGAGGGCCATTGTAGTAACAGTGATACGACGCATTCATGACTCCTTGCCTGTCGCGTCAACTCGGTGCGGGGTCTGCTACGGACGGGGGATCTCAACCGACACGTTGGTCGACTTGACGGCGGCGATGGCCAGCATCCCGGGTTCCAGGGCGAGCTCGTCGGCGGCCTCGCGGCTCAGCAGCGACACGAACCGGTGCGTGCCCGCCTGGATCTCCACCTGAGCCATCACCGTGTCCTTGATCACTCGGGTCACCAGGCCGGGGAACCGGTTGCGCAGCGACTGGCCCCCGGGGCCGCCGGCCTCGGCCAGGTGGGCGGCTCCCTCCGCGCGCCCTTGAGCGAACCGGGCGAGGCTGGCCCCGTCCACCGCCAGCCGCCCGGAGCCGTCGTCGGCCTGGTCGATCCGCTCGGCTTCCACCCAGCGCCGCATGGTGTCATCGCTGACCCCCAGCAGGGTGGCAGCTTCCTTGATCCGGAACGTCGGCACGACGTGACTTTAACGCACCTGCGGGAGAATCGGAACAGATCATCCGCGTCTGCGCCATCCCGAGCGGGGATTGCGCCGTATTCGCGGCGTGGCGCGTTCACGGCCGGGCGGCCTCCGGGGCCGCCGCGACCCGTGGGATGATCCACGCGTCACCGGGTGAGTGAATCAACGCCGATCAGAGTGCGCCGATCAGACATGGACGGGGTCATCATCGACCAGAACCTTCTCGCGCGCGCCGCGCTGCTGGCCGCCGCGGGGTGCGCGGCGAGCTCTCCGGCCAGCACGCCGGCCGCTTCCGCCGCGCCGGGAAGCACGCGCGGGCCGGCCGATTCCGCGCGGCCGGCGGGTACCACGCGGCCGGCGGCGCCCGCCGCCACGAGGACCGCCCCGGCTGCCTCCGCGACGAGCGCACCGGTCGCGCCGGGTTCCGCGCCCGGGAGCGGGGCGACGGCCGCCACGACCGACCTGGCTGAGAGCCAGGACATCCGGGGCACGATCGTGCGCGCGCCCGCGTGCGCGCACGGGTGCCCGCTGTCCGGCGACGGCACCATCATCTTGTACGACATGACCTGGACGGCCTGGAACGGCACGCAGGCGGTCGGGCGCGGCACCGAGGCCATCGAGAGCTGCGTCCCCACCTGCGCCGCCGGCGGCCAGTACCAGGTCGCGGTCACCGTGACGCTGCGCGACCCGGAGCCGGACTGCACCCCGCAGGGCAGCACCTTGTGGATATGGACCAGCGCCTCCTTCACCTGGCCCAACGGCCTCCCCAAGGCACTGCGGGGCCAGGGCGCCCCGGACAACCCGTGGACGTTCACGGCGCTGAGAGGCGAACTGGCAACCAGCTGCCCGTAGTGTCCGGGCCTGAAGTCCGCGACTTACGGCGACTGGCTGTCCAGTGCCGCCTGCTCGAAGCGGTCCAGGCCCCAGGCCAGGTCGTCCTCGGTGATGACGAGCGGGGGAGCGAGCCGGATCGTGGACCCGTGCGTCTCCTTCGCCAGCACCCCGAGGGTGGCCAGCTGCTCGCAGACGGCGCGCCCGGATCGCGTCCTGAACGTCACGCCAGCCCACAGTCCGCGGCCCGACACCCCGGACACCGCGGAGGATGGCAGCGACGCCAGCCGCTCGTGGAAGGCCGCTCCCAGGGAGGCCGACCGCGCCTGGTACTCGCCGGTCGCCAGCATCGCGATCACCTCCCGGGCGACCGCGCACGCCAGCGGGTTACCGCCGAACGTCGACCCGTGCTGCCCGGGCCGGAGCACCCCGAGCACGCTACGCGCGGACACCATCGCCGAGACCGGCACGATGCCGCCGCCGAGCGCCTTTCCCAGCAGGTAGGCGTCCGGGACCACGCCCTCGGCCGCGCACGCGAACGTGGTACCCGCCCGCCCCAGCCCAGACTGGATCTCGTCAGCGATCATCAGCGCGCCCGCTGACGTGCACAGTGCCCGCACCCCGGCGAGGAACCCCGGGGGCGGGACGACCACCCCGGCCTCGCCTTGAATCGGTTCGATCAGGACCGCCACGATCCGCGCGCCGAGCTCGTGGAACGCCGAAGCCAGCGCCGCGAGGTCCCCGTAGGGGACTGACACGAACCCGGGCGTGTACGGCCCGAACCCCTCACGCGCGTCCGGGTCCGACGAGAACGACACGACCGTGGTGGTGCGCCCGTGGAAGTTATCGCCGAACACCACGATCAGCGCCTCGTCGCGCGGCACGCCGCGGACGTCATAGCCCCACTTGCGGGCGACCTTGATCGCCGTCTCGACCGCCTCGACCCCGGTGTTCATCGGCAAGACCATCTCCATGCCGCACAGCCCGGCCAGCTCAGCGCAGAACGGCCCGAACTGATCATGGTCGAACGCCCGGCTCACCAGGGTCACCCGGCCCAGCTGCCGCATCGCGGCGGCGACGAGCCGGGGATGGCGGTGCCCGAAGTTCAGCGCCGAGTACCCGGCCAGCATGTCCAGGTACCGGTGCCCGCCGACGTCGGTCACCCACGCGCCCGCCGCCTCGGCGACCACGACGGGCAGCGGCGCATAGTTGTGCGCGCTGTATTCACTGGTCAGCGCGGACAACGACGGCGTTTGCGTCACGGCTACCGCCCCCCTTAGCTCGCTGTGAACAACCCTAGACGAGGGGGGCGCCCGCAAACCATCGAGGCTCCCGGTCAGGCCGCCTTGAAGCGGGTGCGTTCCGCGGCCACGATCGCGTGCGCCAGTTTCGCCGCGGAGCCGGTGTCTATCGCGTCCGGTGACGCGTTCGCCATGTCGCTGCGGCGCGCGTACTCATCGAACGCATCGCGCTTGCCCGCCAGCAGTTCGAGGACTCGCTGGTCAACGCTGTCCTCGCACAGCAGCCGGTGCACGTCAACCGGGCGGACCTGGCCCATCCGGTGCGCGCGGGCGATCGCCTGCTCCTCCATCGTTGGCGTCAGCTGCGGCTCGGCGATGATGATCACCGACGCGGCCTGGATGTTCAGGCCCACGCCGCCCGCCTGGATCTGGGAGACCAGCACGGCGGGCCCGGCGGCGTTCGTCAGCTCGTCCACCATCGCCTGACGGTCGGCCGGCGCGATGTCACCGGTCAGCGGTCCGATGACGGGCATGCCGGGGACGCCGTCCCGCCCGGCCAGCACCCCGGTCACCGTCTCCAGCACGTCGCGGAAGTAGGAGTACACGATGACCTTGCGCCCGCCGTCGGCCGCCTCGCTGACCAGCTCCACCAGCCGCCGGAGCTTCGGCGACCCCTTCACCGTCCCGGGGGCGAACGCGGCCCGGCGCATCGCCATGAAGTTCCCGTCGAGGACCGCCGTACGGTAGGCGCGCATCGCCGCTCCCTCGAGCGCCACCCACTCCTGCGTCTCCAGCCGGCCCGGCAGCTCGCTGAGCACGTCTTCTTGATTGCGCCGCAGGTAGACGGGCGCCACCTGCTCCCGGAACCGGGTGCCGTCCAGTGCCTCGTCCGCGATGTCGAGGTTCTCGGCGATCGCGGGGCTCAGGTGCCCGACCAGCACCCGGAACTCCGCCACCTTGTTCTCCATCGGCGTCCCGGTCAGGAACAGTGCCCGCCGGCTGCGGGCGGCCCACTCGCTGACCGCCTGGGTGCGCAGCGCGTTCGGGTTCTTCGCGTAGTGCGCCTCGTCGACCACCATCATCGCCACCGAGACGTCCAGGTCCTCGGGCATGGCGCGCAGCGCCTCGAACGTGGTGATGGCGACGCCGCCCTTGGCCGCCCATTCCCGCTCGGCCGCCTGCCGCCTCGCGCCGGGCAGGTGGAGCCGGCGCGCCTCCAGCAGCGTGTGCCGCTCCACCTCGCGGGTCCAGTTGATGACCACGCTCGCCGGGCAGACGACCAGGAAGTGCGTGGCGCCCTTGGCGGCCAGGTGGCACATCGCGGCGAGGGACTGCATCGTCTTGCCCAGGCCCATCTCGTCGCCGAGGATCACCCGCTCCTGGACCAGCGCGAACTTCGCGCCGAAGGACTGGTAGCCGCGCAGCGGTGTCTTGAGCAGGGACTGGTCAAGGGGCAGCACCCGGACTTGCTCGACGATGTCGGCGGGCAGGAAGCCCTGGCTGGCCTCCCGCGCCGGGCCGAGCTCGGCGACGTCGATCAGCAGGCCGTTGTAGGTGACGGGGCGGGCCAGGTAGTCATTCCACAGCCGGGTGACCCGCTGTTCCTTGCCGGCCTTCTCCAGCTCCGCCTCGGCCCTGGATAGCCGCTTGCGGGCCGTGGTGACCGGCTTGGAGCTGAGGATGGCGCCCAGCTCGGTGAGAGCGTCCCGGGCTTCGCGCCGCTTGCGCCCGGACAGCGTGCAGAGCATTGCGCCGCGGCTGGCGCCGCGGGCGGCCGGGTCAAGGCGGCGCCCGATCTCGCTGGCCAGCGGGCTCAGGTCCGGGCCCTTCAGCGCGGACCGGGCGCGCTCGTAACGGCGCAGCGCGGCGATGAGCACGGTCTGCTCGGCGGTCCGGGCGTCCGGGTCGATGCGAACGCGGGTGGCGCCGGAGACGGACTCCCGCATCTGCGCGGCGGCGGCCAGCACGCGCCTGGCCGTCTTGCGGCGGACCCCCGGGGTCCGCCGCAGCGCTTCCGGTCCGGCCGCCAGGACCGCGCCGACCGACTCCAGGCCCGCGTCGATGAGGGGCGCGAGCGTGACCTTCCCGCGGATGAGGTCCCGCAGGCGGTCCACCGGCATCACGTCCAGCGCGCCGGCGACGACCTGGTCGCGCACCGCCTCGTACGCTCGCCGGGCGACTTCCCGCGACTCGCCCGGCGCGGCCAGGACCGCCTCGATGGCATCGTGGACCGCGCGGCCGTCGGCGACGACGGCCCTGGCCGCCTTCCCGGGGCGCGGTGACCTGGCTTCGGCGGGCTTGCCCGCGGCCGTGGCCGGCTCGGGGGTCCTGGTCAGTTCTGCCGCGCGCGCCACCGTGGTCAGAGCCTCCGTATGAGAACTGGCGACCGGACGAATATGACGATAGAGGATATCGCCGGCCTGCTCCGAATCTCGCCAGATTCCCCGGGCGGGCCTACGCGTCGGCGACTGACAGGGTCAGCTGCGAGCTGTGGTAGGCCGCCAGGCCCGCCAGCTCGGGGCTGTAG
Source organism: Streptosporangiaceae bacterium (assembly GCA_025935815.1). GTDB lineage: Bacteria > Actinomycetota > Actinomycetes > Streptosporangiales > Streptosporangiaceae > Trebonia. The sequence continues at coordinate 7,339 of JAICUO010000118.1, read as the reverse complement.
CGCGCGATGACCTGGCGGACCCGGCGGACCGCGATCGGGCCGAGCATGTCGTAGCAGGTGATGAACAGGTCGCGGGCACCGGAACGGGGCCAGGCGCTCGGCAGCAGCTCGGCGGGCAGGTCGGGGTCCAGGCCCGGGAACGCGCGCCACTCATCCATCACCCGGGTCCGCGCGACCAGGGCGTCCATCGGCGGGACGTCCCCGGCGGCGGTGGAATCGCGCAGCTGCTCGGCGAAGCTGATGTAGGACTCGTAGCGCAGCCGCAGGCCGTCGAGGTCCCAGGCGCGCGACGGGATGTCGGTGGCGCGGCCCGCGCCGGGCAGGGCGGTCGCGCGGAACGCGGTCGCGGTGGTGATGCCCAGCTCCTTCAGCCGCGACAGCACGTCGTCGGCGTGATCGCGGGGCGCCACCCACAGGCCGTCGTACAACGGCGCGAAGCCCAGCCAGCGCAGCTCCTTGCGCAGCTCGTCGCGGGCGGCGCGGTTGTTCTCCGGGATCGAGAACGCCACCAGCGACCACATCCCGTCCCAGGGGGGAGTGGGCGCGCCGAAGGAGAAGATGCGCCGCGCGCCGTCATCAAGGATGTCGGCGGCCCGGGAGGACAGCCGGACGAACGTCCGCCGCCCGCTGCGCGAGGTGACCAGCAGGCCGTTGCGGGTCAGCCGGGACAGCGCGGCGCGCGCGGCCGAGTCGCTGACCCCGAACTCGGCCAGCAGCGCCACGATCGCGGCGGACGGCAGCGGCTCGGTCCGCTGCCACCAGTAGTCGCCGAGCAGGGTGAGCAGCAGCCGGGGCGGCCGCTGGGCGACCGGCCCGGGGAGTGCCCAGGGGTCGGATGCGGCCCCGGCTTCATCTAGCTCATCGAGATCCATCGCTGCGCTACTCACAGTACTCAGTTTAACTTTGGCGGCTCTACGCCGAGGAATCGGAAGCAGTTATGCCACAGAATGTCGCTTAGCTCATCGTCCGAAAGCCCCATCGACCGCAGGGTCTTCCCGATCGGGTCCTCGCGCGGCATCGCCGGAAAGTCCGAGCCGACGAGCAGCTTGTCGGTGCCGAGCAGATCGGCGAGGAAGCGGATCGCCCGGTGGTCCATGACCAGCGAGTCGTAGTAGAACCGCCGGGCCAGCTCCAGGGGGCCATGCTCGGCGAACCACGGCGCCGCCTCGGGCCGCTGCGACTCCGGCGGCGGCGGCTCCCCGTTCCAGGTGCGGCCCCAGAACCAGTTCGCGCGGCCGAGCATCAGCGGGAACCCGCCCGCCGCGTGGCTGAAGGCGATCTTGAGGCCGGGGTACTTCTCGGCGACCCCGCCGGCCACGATCGAGACCGCCCCCAGGGCGCCCTCCGCGCCGACGCCGAACGTCGCGGTCGCCGGGCCCGGAACGCGGTCCGACGGCACCGGCATGCCATGCACGAACACGGCGGTGCCCAGCCGGTCGGCCTCCGCCCAGAACCCGTCGAACCGCTCCTCGTGCAGTCCGGCGCCATTGACGTTGGAGGCGATCTCCACCCCGGCCAGGCCGGCCTTCGCCACCTCGGTCAGCTCGGCGGCGGCCAGCTCCGGGTCCTGCATCGGGACGGTGCCCAGGCCGTAGAAGCGGTCCGGGTTGGCGGCGACCAGCCCGGCGATGTACTCGTTGGTGACCCGGGCCAGGTCGCGGCCGACCTCGGCGGGGGCGCGGTAGTTCAGCAGCGCCGGGAACGGCGACAGCAGCTCGGCGTCCAGCCCCCGCGCGGCTGAGGCCTCCAGGCGGCGCTCGGCGTCGAACCACACCGCGGCGGCGGGGAAGCGCATCGGGCCGTTGAGGAGGAACTTGCCCCCCTCGGCGTCCGGGTTCGGCTCGGTCGACGGCCAGAAGTGAGGCTCGCAGCCGGCCGGGGCCGGGCCGAAGTCGCCGGGGAAGATGTGGGCGTGCGTGTCGATGACCTTGACTGACATGGCTCAGGGGACCCCTCTGCAGGCTCAGGCCGCTACAGGCCGGGCATGATCGCGACGTGGATGCCGTCCGCGCCGGGCACCTCGCCGGCCAGCAGCTGGATGGCGTGCTCGACGTCGTCCAGCCCGAACTTGTGCGTCTGCATCTTCTCCAGCGGGAACTTGCCGGACTCGATCAGCTTGATCGCGTCGGTGTAGGCGGCGGCGTCCACGCTGAACGCGCCCTTGACCGTGAGCGCCTTGTTGATCAGCACGTCGGTGGGGATCGCGGTCTTGCGCGGGCCACTGTCGTCGCGGCCCTTCAGGCCGGCCAGCACGATCGTGCCGCCCCAGCGCACCGCCTCGATGGCGTCGATGATCGGGGACAGCGCGTGCGGGGTCAGGTCGAGCACCACGTCGACCCCGTCGCCGCCGGTCAGCTCGCGGACCCGGGCGACGGTGTCCTCTTCCTCGACGTTGATCACGTGATCGGCGCCGAACTCCTTAGCCAGCTCCAGCTTCCTGGCGTCCCTGGCCAGCCCGGTCGCGATGATCAGTCCCGCGCCCACGTATTTGGCGGCCAAGATGGCGGCCAGCCCGCGCTGGCCGGCGCCGAGGACCGCCACCGTGGACCCCAGGTGCACCCCGCCGTACTGCAGCGCCCAGCGCACGCCGGCCCCCAGCGGGTTGTACATCACCGCGATCTCGGCGGGCAGGCTCGGGTCCATGCGGTGCACGATCGAGTTGGGGTGCAGGTGCATGTACTCGGCGTAGCCGCCGTACAGGCCAAGGCCGCGCTCGGGCGGGTTGTAGCCGCCGTGGCTGCCGGCCCGGTTCTTGCACTGCATGTACTGCCCGGCCAGGCACAGGTCGCATGACCGGCAGGGGATCAAGATCTCGACGGCGACCCGGTCGCCCGCGCTGACCCCCCAGCGCGCGGCCGTCTCCGGGGTGATCTCCTCGATGATGCCCAGCGGCTCGTGGCCGGGGATCATGGGCAGCCCGCGGGTGCCCATCGACCCCTTGTACTGCTCGACGTCGCTACCGCAGATGCCGCACGCCTCCACGCGCAGCAGGGCGCCGTCGGCTCCCCCGCCCGGCCCCCCGCCAGAGATGACCGGGCGGGGGAACTCGCGCAACTCCATCTGCCGGGCGCCAGTCTGGACCACAGCACGAACCATGTCAGCCATGGGGCTGACGATATATGACACTTGGCGCGACGGGAAGCGCGTGATATGAAACATAATGCCGGGGCAGGCGTGCTGCTGCCTGTCACGCGTACCCCCACAAAAGTTAGCCACGGAAACTAGTCCGTGACACGTTGGCGGCGTGCCGCGGCCATGTCATACAAGGTGTGTCGGAGGGAACCATATGAAGACCCGGGCCGCGGTGCTGCGCAAGGCGGGCACGCCATGGGAGATCACCGAGCTTGAGCTGGACCCGCCGAAGGCGAACGAGGTGCTCATCCAGATGGAGGCGGCGGGCCTGTGCCACTCCGACGAGCACATCCGGGCCAAGGGCACCGCGCGGCTTCCGCTGGTCGGCGGGCACGAGGGCGCGGGCGTGGTGGTGGACGCCGGGCCGGGCGTCACCCGGGTCAAGGTCGGCGACCGGGTCTCTTGCTCCTACATCCCGGTCTGCGGCAAGTGCCGTTACTGCTCGACCGGCAAGCAGAACCTGTGCGATGCCGGCAAGTGGGCCGGGGTGGGCTGCCTGCAAGACGAGACGTTCCGGTTCCACCAAGGCGGCGAGGACCTCGGCGGCATGTGCGTCGTCGGCTCGTTCGCCGAGTACTCGGTACTGTCGGAGTGGTCGTGCGTGAAGATCGAGGACTACGTGCCGATGGAGCTCGCCGCCCTCGTCAGCTGCGGCGTCACCACCGGGTTCTGCTCGTCGGTCATCGCCGGCGACACCCGGGTGGGCGACGTGGTCGTGGTCTTCGGCACCGGCGGCGTCGGCATGAACGCGGTCCAGGGCGCGGCCTTCGCCGGCGCCAAGGCCGTCTTCGCGATCGACCCGAACGAGTGGAAGCAGCAGCAGGCCCTGCAGTTCGGCGCGACCCACGCGTTCGGCGACCCCGCCAAGGCTAAGGAAGTCCTCGTCAACCTCACCTACGGCCAGCTCGCCGACGTGGTCGTCTGCACCGTCGGCGAGATGGACAACGACGTCGTCAAGGCGGCCGTCGACATGACCGGCAAGGCCGGCACGGTAGTCATGACCGGCGTCGGGTACTACGACATGGTGCTGCCCGGTGGCATCCTGATCGGCTACCACCGCCGGATGCAGGGGTCGCTGTTCGGCGGGGCCAACCCGCTGCATGACATCCCCAAGATCCTCAGCCTCTGGCATGAGGGGAAGATCAAGCTCACCGAGCTGATCACCAAGACGTACACGCTGGACGAAATTAACGAGGGCTACGCCGACCTTATGGAGGGAAAGAACATCCGCGGCGTCATCAAGCACCAGCATTAAGCATTAAGCATTAAGTAAGGAAGGCACTCACATGCCGAACGCCATCCTCGACCCGACCGGCGCGACCCGCGTGCAGCGCAAGGCCGCCGCCCCGCGTGCCGCCCGCCGCTCCAGCCTGGCCGGCGCGCGCGTGGGCCTGCTCATCAACACCAAGCAGAACGCCCGCCCGTTCCTCGAAGAAGTCGGCCGCATCCTCGTCGAGGACCACGGCGCCGTCATCACCGCCCGGCACACCAAGCTGAACTTCGCCGCGCCCGAGTCGCAGGAGGTCATCAAGGACCTCGCCGCCGAGGCCGAGGTGATCGTGACCGGCGTTGGCGACTGCGGGTCCTGCTGCGCGGCGGCCGCCGCCGACAGCGTCGTCCTCGAGGCCGCCGGGGTGCCGGTCGCCGCGATCATCACCGAGTCCTTCCGCACGACGGTCGAGAAGATGGCCGAGCTGCGGGGCGCGGCCGACTTCAAGTACGCCACCACGGCGCACCCGGTCGCGGTGCTCACCGAGGAGCAGGTCAAGGCGCGCGCCGCCAGCGTCATCGACGACGTGATCGCCCTGGTCACCGACCCGTCCGCGGCCGAATGACCGAGACTACCGCGAACGCCGCCCCGGGCCCGGCCGCCGAGCCGGGCCCGGCGGTGCCCCCAGACACCGCTGTGCCCCAGGACACCGCTATGCCCCCGGACACCGCTATGCCCCTAGACCCCGACATGGCGCAGGCCGCCATCGAGCACTGCTACGAGCAGGGCTGGTCCGACGGCCTCCCCCTGGTCCCGGCGACCCAGCCGCTGGTCGATAAGTTCCTCGCGACGACCAGCAGGGACCCCGATGAGATCATCGGCACCCTGGAGCAGGTCGGCCGGGACTGCACCGTCTACCTGGCCGCGATCAACGCCGCGATGGCCGGGTGCAAGCCGGAGTACTTCCCGGTGGTCCTGGCCGCGTTCGACGCCCTGATGCGCGAGCGCGCCGCGCGCGGCGGCGGCTTCCAGTCCACCTCCGGCCCGGCCCCGCTGATCATCGTCAACGGCCCGGTCCGCAAGGAGCTCGGCTTCAACACGGCCGGCGGCGCGTTCGGCCCGGGGTTCCGGCCCAACATGACCATCCCGCGCGCCATCGGGCTGATCGTGCGCAACGCGTTCGGCATCGTCCCCCACGTGCTGGAGCAGGCCACCCAAGGGGTGCCCGGCCGCTGGTCGATCTGCGTGGCCGAGAACGAGGAGGAGTCCCCGTGGGGGCCGCTGGCCGCCGACGCCGGCGTGCCCGGCGGCCGCAGCGCGGTCTCGTGCACGCTGACCCGCACGATGGAGTTCGTCGACAACCGGCACACCCCCAACCACGAGGACGTGCTGCGCGACCTCGCCGACTCCATCGGCCGCCTGGGCCCCCAGATCTTCCCGCACACCCCGGTGGCGCTGGTGCTCAGCCCCGAGCACGCCCAGATGTTCGCCGACGCCGGGATGTCCAAGGCCGACGTGCAGGCCTGGCTCATCGAGCGCAGCGGCCGCACCGCCGGCCAGCTGCGGCGGGCGGGCAAGGGCGAGGTGCTCCGCTGGACGGGCGCCCTGGGCGGTCCCACGCGCGACGCCGAGTCGGTCCCCGACGAGGAGTTCCACCGCGTGCTGGCGGCTCCCCAGCAGATCCCGATCGTCGTCGCGGGGGCCAAGAACGCCGCCATCTCCATGGTGGTGCGCATCTTCGGCGAATGGTCCGGGGTGGCCACCCCGGTCGCCGAGAAGAAGTAACCCCACTCCGCACTCCATGCCGAACGAGAGGTGGCGTCGCGTTGGTTAACAGGGTGGCCCTTGTGACGGGCTGCGGCAAGCGGGACGGCATGGGCCGCGCGATCGCGACCACGCTGGCCGCCTCCGGGGCGGCCGTCGTGGTGACGGACCGCCAGCCCGCCGGGGTCCCGAACCGCCGCCAGGAGGTCCTCGGCATCACCGACGAGGGCTGGCGGGGCGTTGACTCGCTGACCGATGAGATCACCGCGGCCGGCGGGCAGGCCATCAGCGTGCTCGGCGACGTGGCGGCGGAAGCCGACGCCCGCCGGATCGTGGCGGCGGCGGCCGCGTGGCAGGGCCGGCTGGACATCCTGGTGAACGTCGCCGCCGCCCCGCAGGGCCTGGACCGCACGGACATCGAGCAGGTGCCGGTCGAGCTGTTCGACCTGCAGATCGCGGTCGCCGTGCGCGGCACGTTCTTGATGTCGCGGTTCGCGGTGCCGCACATGCGGGCCAGCCGGTGGGGCCGGATCATCAACATCTCCTCGATGGCCGGCGTGGTCGCCGCGCCCTGGTCGACCGCGTACTCGGCCGCCAAGGCGGGCGTCCTCGGCCTGACCCGCGCGCTGTCGGCCGACGTCGCGCCGTGGGGGATCACCGTCAACGCGATCGCCCCCGGCATGGTCGCCACCAGCCGGGCGATCCTGTCCATGGACCCCGACATCGACTACGACGCCGAGATCAAGGCGCGCGGCTCGTCGCTGGCGGTCGGCCGCTCCGGCTACCCGGAGGACATCGCGGCGACGGTGGCCTACCTGGCCTCCGATGGCAGCGCCTTCATGACCGGCCAGACCCTGCAACTGGACGGCGGCGGCCGGGCGGCCCCGTTCGTCGCGCGCCCGCCGTCCGCGTTACCGCCCGGGGAGGGAGAGCCATGTCGCCGAGGGCAACTCCGCCGTTTCGCGCTGATCACGTGGGCAGCCTGCTGCGGCCCGCGGGGCTGCTGGCCGCCCGCCGGGACGCCGCGTCCGGGAAGATCAGCGCCGGCCAGCTGCGCGCCGCCGAAGACGCGGCGATCCGCGAGGTCGTCGCGTTCCAGCAGGACGTGGGCCTGCGCGCGGTGACCGACGGGGAGTTCCGCCGCGGGTCCTGGCACATGGACTTCATCTACCGGCTCGACGGCATCAGCCGCTCCAGCGACAACCTGACGGTGCACTTCAAGAACGCCGCCGG
>JAICUO010000677.1 GCA_025935815.1 Streptosporangiaceae bacterium | reverse complement strand
TTGGTCTCCAGGTAGCTGGTCATCCGCTCGATGCCGGGCTCGGCTTCCCAGTCGCTGGCCGGGAGGCGGACCACGCGCTTGAGGTTGTCGGCGGCGGCCACCGCCATGTCGTCGGCGAGCGCCCCGGGGGCACCGGTGACATCGATGGCGTTGACGTCCATGTGCGAGGCAAGCCAGGGCGAGATCTCCGCCACCGCCCCGGTGAGGACGTTGACCACTCCCCCGGGCACGTCGGAGGTGGCCAGCACCTCGGCGAGGGTCACCGCGGGCAGGGGCCGGCGCTCGCTGGCCACCACCACGCACGTGTTGCCGCTGACGACGGCCGGCGCGATCACCGACACCAGGCCGAGCAGCGCGCTGTCCTGGGGGGCCAGCACCGCGACCACCCCGCAGGGCTCGGGGACCGAGAAGTTGAAGTACGGCCCGGCGACCGGGTTCGCGCTCCCGCGTACCTGGGCGATCTTGTCGGCCCAGCCCGCGTACCACACCCAGCGGTCGATGGCCGCGTCCACCTCGGTCGCCGCGCGGGCCGGGGACGCGCCGGTCGCCATCCGCACCTCAGCGGCGAACTGGGCCCGCCGGCCCTCGAGGACCTCGGCGACCCGGTACAGCACCTGGCCCCGGTTGTAGGCCGTCGCCCCCGACCATCCCGGGAACGCCTTGCGGGCCGCCACCACGGCGTCCCGGGCGTCCTTGCGGGAGGCGAGCGCGGCGTTGGCGAGGAAGCCGCCGCTGTAGTCCGACACCATGTATGACCGGCCGCTCTCCGAGCGCGGGAACGCGCCCCCGATGTAGAGCTTGTATGTCTTGCGCACGGCGATCCTGCCCGCTTCGGAGGCGACGGTCAGCTCAGACATCGCTTCCCCCCAGGACGCTGGTGCCATGGATGTCAAGGTAGGCCTCCAGGCCGTGGCGGCCACCCTCGCGGCCGAAGCCGGATTCCTTGTAGCCGCCGAACGGCGAGGCGGGGTCGAACCGGTTGAACGTGTTCGCCCACACCACCCCCGCGCGTAGCCGCGACGCCACCGACAAGATCAGCGACCCCTTCTCGGTCCACACGCCGGCCGAAAGCCCGTACGGCGTGTTGTTGGCCTTGACGATCGCCTCATCGGGGGTGCGGAAGGTCAGCACCGACAAGACCGGGCCGAATATCTCCTCCTGGGCGATCCGGTGGGCCTGCGACACGCCAGTGAAGACAGTCGGGGGGAACCAGAAGCCGCGATCGGGCAGCGGGCACTGCGCCGACCAGCGCTCGGCGCCCTCCTCGGCGCCAGTGGCGGCGAACGCCTCAATGCGCTCCAGCTGCGCCTGGGAGTTGACCGCGCCCACGTCGGTGTTCTTGTCCAGCGGGTCGCCTAGGCGCAGCCGTTCCATCCGGCGCTTCAGCGCGGCGAGCAGCTCATCGGCGATCGACTCCTGGACCAGCAGCCGGGACCCGGCGCAGCATACGTGCCCCTGGTTGAAGAAGATCCCGTTGATGATCCCCTCGACCGCCTGGTCGACCGGCGCGTCGTCGAACACGATGTTGGCGGCCTTGCCGCCCAGCTCCAGCGTCACCCGCTGCCCGGAGACCGCGCAGATCCGGGCGATCTCCTTGCCCACCTCGGTGGACCCGGTGAACGCCACCTTGTCGATCCCGGGGTGGGCGACAAGCGCGTGCCCGGTGGCCCCGTCCCCGGTGACGATGTTGACAACGCCCGGCGGCAGCTCCGCCTGCTGGCATATCTCGGCGAACAGCAGCGCGGTCAGCGGCGTCGTCTCGGCCGGCTTCAGCACCACGGTGTTGCCGCAGGCCAGCGCCGGGGCGATCTTCCACGCGAGCATGAGCAGCGGGAAGTTCCACGGGATGACCTGCCCCGCGACGCCCAGCGGACGCGGCGACGGGCCGAACCCCGCGTACGACAGCTTGTCCGCCCAGCCGGCGTGGTAGAAGAAGTGCGCCGCCGCCAGCGGGATGTCCACGTCCCGCGACTCGCGGATCGGCTTGCCGTTGTCCAGCGTCTCCAGCACCGCCAGCTCGCGAGACCGCTCCTGGATCAGCCGGGCGATGCGGACCAGGTACTTGCCCCGCTCCCGGCCCGACATCACCGACCAGGTCCGCTCGTAGGCGTGCCGGGCGGCGGCGACCGCCCGGTCCACGTCCTCGGGCCCGGCCTGGGTGACCTCGGCGAGAACTTCCTCGGTCGCCGGCGAGATCGTCTTGAAGACCGAGCTGCCGGAGACGAACTGCCCTCCGATGAATAGCCCATATGAATCACGTAGCGTGACAACCGACCGCGACTCCGGTGCGGGCGCGTACTCAAAGCGCATAGCCAAACCTCAGTCCACCGTCACGTAGTCGGCACCGGAATACCGCCCGGTCGCCATTCGATCCCGCTGCATGAGCAGGTCGTTCAGCAAGCTGGAGGCCCCGATCCTGAAGTACCGGGCACTCAGCCAGTCATCCCCCGCGGTCTCGTGAACTGTCACGATAAACCGGATGGCGTCCTTCGTCGTCCGGATCCCCCCGGCGGCCTTGACGCCCACCATCTGGCCTCCGGCAGTGCCCTCACCGACGGTGCCCTCACCGACAGTGCCCTCACCAACAAGGCCCTCGCCAACTGTGCCGCCGGTGGCGACGCGCCAGTCGCGAACCGCCTCCAGCATGACCAGGGTGACCGGGAGCGTGGCGGCGGGGGCGACCTTGCCGGTCGAGGTCTTGATGAAGTCCGCGCCCGCCAGCATAGCCAGCCAGGAGGCCCGCCGGACGTTATCGAGCGTGCCGAGCTCGCCGGTCTCCAGGATCACCTTCAGGTGCGCCCCGGAGCAGGCGGCGCGCACCGCCACGATCTCGTCGTAGATGGCGGAGTACCGGCCGGACAAGAAGGCGCCCCGGTCGATGACCATGTCCACCTCATCGGCCCCGGCCGCGACCGCCGACTTCACGTCGGCCAGCTTGACGTCCAGGGCCGCCCGGCCGGACGGGAACGCCGTCGCGACGCTGGCCACCTTGATGCCGGTGCCGGCCAGCAGCGGCGCGGCCACCTCGACCATGTCCGGGTAGACGCAGACCGCCGCCACCGGCGGGGCACCGTACCCGGGGTGGCGGGCCTTAGCGCACAGCCCCGCGACCTTGCCCGGGGTGTCCTGGCCTTCCAGCGTGGTCAGGTCGATCATAGAGATCGCCAGGTCGATCAGCTGCCGCTTGGCGTCGGTCTTGACCGAGCGGCTGGCGAGCATGCCAGCTCGCGCCACCGCCCCGGCCTCGTCAACCCCCGGCAGTCCATGCAAGAACCTGCGCAGCGACGCCTGCGACGCCGCGACGCCACCCAACGCGTCCATCCCACCATGGTAAGCCGGCCGCGAGCGCTGCCTCGATCAGTCGGCCGAAGGCCAGCACCTGCTCTTCGGATTCGCCGATGACCTGCAGTGACGCGATGAGGTCCCCCTCGCCGGGATCGGCCGGGGGAACCGGCAGGGCCAGGGCGGGCAGCCCGCTCAAGTTGACCGGGGCGGTCAGCAGCGTCAGCGGGATGCCGTGCTCCCCCACCAGCGGCGGCTGACCGGTCAGCGTGGGCATGACGAGCACCGGGTGGTCCCGCAGCAGCGTCTCCAGCTCGGCGCGCACCTCATCGGCCAGCCGCCGCGCGGCCGCGATGTCCGCGGGGCGCAGCCGGGCGCCGCGCTCCAGGTTTCGCTGGACGTGCGGGCTCAGCTGGCTGATGTAGGGCATGAGGTACGCGTTCGACTTGAATCCCTCGTAGTCGATGATCACCCCGGCGGCGTCCACCGCCGGGCGGAAGTCCCAGGAGGCGGCGGGCGATACGGCCACGCCCGCCACCGTCAGCGCCCGGTCGACCGCCGCGTCCACCCGGGGGTCGACCCCGCCGGGCGGGCCGCTGACCGCGATCCGCCCCGCGCCGCGGTCGGCGGCGCCCGGCGCGGCGAAGCCGGGCTCCAGCAGGGCCATCCCGGCCTCGACGGCGGCCACGTCGCGGCCCAGCGGCCCCACCGTGTCCAGCGACGGCGCCAGCGGGTAGACGCCCTTGAGCGGGATCCGGCCCCACCGGGTCTTCAGCCCGGTCACGCCGCAGCAGGCGGCCGGGATGCGGACCGAGCCGCCGGTGTCGGTGCC
>JAICUO010000973.1 GCA_025935815.1 Streptosporangiaceae bacterium | reverse complement strand
GCTCGCCGCTACGGCGCTGTCGGCCAGGGCCGCGCCAATGGCGGCGCCCAAGCCGACGGTGACCAACCTCGGCCAGGTGATCACCAACATCACCGTGTGGATCGGGGGCCTGCTAGGCGGGCTGGCGACGCTGCTCGCGACGATCGGCGGAGTCAGGTACCTGCTGGCGAACGGCGACCCGACCGAGGTGGTCAAGGCCAAGGAGACCCTGAAGTACGCGGCGATCGGCTACGGCGTGGCGGTCCTCGCGCCGGTCCTGCTGACCATCCTCAAGGGCTTCGTGGGATGAGCGCCGCCGCAGCGGGCTGCCTGCCTCTGGACGTCGCGTGCCAGGTCAACTCGTTCTTCGCCGGCATTGACCTGTCGATCCTGCAGTCGATGCTCGGCGTGATCGGAAGCTCGGAGCTGACGACCAGCGATGTCACAACCTCTCCAGCCGTCCAGGCAATGTCGCTGACGGTGCTCGGCGTGACCGATGCGCTGTTCGTGCTGCTGATCCTGACCAGCGGCGGCATCCTGATGGGCTACCGCACCTACCAGGGCTCGTACGCGGCCAGGGAGGTTGCCCCCCGGCTGGTCATCGCGATGGTGGCCGCCAACACCTCGCTCCTGGTGGTGTCGAAGGCGATCGGGCTGTCCAACGGGATCAGCCGGGCCGTGTCCGGTGGCGTGCTGCCCTCCGACGCCGCCAACCGGCTCAACCAGATGCTGGTGGGCAACGCCTCCCGGGGCGGGATCGCGATCCTGCTGCTCACCCTCGTGTGCGCGATCCTGGCCGTGATCATCGCGGTCACCAACGTGATCCGGGTGATGGGGCTGGTCCTGCTCGTCGCAATGGCGCCGCTCGCGCTGAGCGGCTACGCGCTGCCATACACGTCGTGGGCACCCCGGTGGTGGTGGCGGGCGCTGGCCGTCGCCCTGGCCATCCCCCCGGCCCAGGCGCTGACGCTGAACGCCGCCATGCATGTCTTCTTCACCCCCGGCTGGCCGGCCCTGAGCGCAAGCCCGGGCTCGGGCCCCGGCACCGTCCTGGCGAGCCGGGTGACCACCGGGCCGGCACCCGCGCACCTCCTCGCAAGCTCCACCGACCCCTTCGCCGGACTCCTGACGGCCGTCTGTCTGCTGTATGTGATGGCCCGGATCCCGTTCTGGCTGTCGCGGCCGATCCTGGCCCCGTACGGGCGCAGCCCGATCCGGTCACTCCTGCGGTTCGCCTTCGGAGCCGCCGTCTTGTCGCGGTTCGGCCGGGCGCTGCGCCCGGCCCCCCGAGGAGGGACGGCTCGCAGCGGCACCCCGCACCGCAGGCCGGCAGGCGGCAGTGCGCGCAGGGCCGGAGGCGGCCCGCGCGGGGCGCCCGGCAGAGGCACGCGCGGGACGGGAACTCGTCGCCCCGCCGGGAGCACCGCCAGCCGCACGGGCAGCAGATCCGGCAGGGCGACGGGCAGCAGGCCCGTCCCGGCAGGAGGCGGGGACGGGGGTGACAGCCCGGCAGTGGGCGGGACCGCTCCGGCCGGGATGCTGACCCGACCGTCAGGCCCAGCCAGGGCGGCACGCCACGCAGCGCCGCCACCGCTGCCAGACGGCAGCTCGTCTTACTCCGCCCGGCATGCCGCACCACCACCATTGCCAGCGGGCGGCTTCCCCTCTCGGCCCACGCCGAGGCTGCCCGGCAGCCCGCAGAACCCACGACCCGTTCCCCCGTCGCCGACAGGCAGCGCGCAGCGTTCCCCCGTTCCGCCACTGCCGTCAACAGCCGTGCGACCAGGGCATGCCAGCACGGCGCTGCCCGCGGCCGATGTCAGCATGCCCGGCAGGCATCGCAGGACGCCCCCGCTGCCTGCCGTTGGGGCCGGCG
>JAICUO010000853.1 GCA_025935815.1 Streptosporangiaceae bacterium | reverse complement strand
GCCCGCGGCGAGCACCAGACACGGCTGGACACGGTCGCGGCCTGGCGGGAGGCACCGTACTACACCGCCAGAGAGCGGGCCGCCCTGACCTGGTGCGAGACCCTGACCGAACTGCCTAGCACTGGCGCGCCCGATGACGTCTACGCCGCGGTCGAGGAAGCGTTCTCCCAAGAGGAGATCGCCGCGCTGACGTTCGCGATCGTCGCGATCAACGGCTGGAACCGGCTCGCCGTCGGGCTGCGCTCGGACGTACTCCGCCTGGACGGCCTCGACCTGCCCGATGATGCCGGCCCGGCCGGGAGCGCGTGATGCCCGCGGACAGCCTCGGCGCGGCCGGCTCGCTGGACGTTAACCGCAGCAGCTACCGGATCTTCCGGCTGGACAGGGTCGAGGGGGCGGCGCGGCTGCCCTACTGCCTCAAGGTCCTGCTGGAGAACCTACTCCGCAACGAGGACGGGCACCTGGTCACCGCTACCCAGATCGAAGCCCTGGCGGGGTGGGACCCGGCGGCCGAGCCGTCGGCGGAGATCTCCTTCACCCCCGCCCGGGTGCTGCTGCAGGACTTCACCGGCGTGCCGTGCCTAGTGGACCTCGCCGCGATGCGCGAGGCGATGGCCGCGCTCGGCGGCGACCCCGCGAAGGTGAGCCCGCTGCGCCCGGCCGAGCTGGTCATCGACCACTCGGTCATCGCAGATTTCTTCGGCCATCCGGATGCCCTGGCGCGCAACATCGACCTTGAGTACCAGCGCAATGCCGAGCGGTACGCGTTCCTGCGCTGGGGCCAGCGGGCGCTGCCCGGGCTGCGGGTAGTGCCGCCGGGCACCGGGATCTGCCACCAGGTCAACCTCGAGCACCTGGCCCGCGTCGTCTTCGCCGAGGACGGCACCGCCTTCCCCGACACCCTGGTCGGGACCGACTCGCACACCCCGATGATCAACGGGCTGGGCGTACTGGGCTGGGGGGTGGGCGGCATCGAGGCCGAGGCGGCGATGCTCGGCCAGCCGCTGTCCATGCTGATCCCGCAGGTGATCGGCGTCCGGCTGTCTGGTGAACTGTCCGAGGGCTCCACCGCCACCGACCTGGTGCTGACCATCGCCGAACTGCTGCGATCCGTCGGCGTGGTCGGCACGATGGTCGAGTTCCTCGGAGACGGAGTGGCCGCGGTGCCGGTGGCCAACCGGGCCACGATCGGAAACATGAGCCCGGAGTACGGCTGCACCAGCGCCATCTTCCCCATCGATGAGGCAACCCTCGATTACCTGCGGCTCACCGGCCGCCCCGATGCGCAGGTGATGCTGGTGGAGGCCTATGCCAGGGAGCAAGGGCTGTGGCACGACCCGGATCACGTGCCGGAGTACTCGCGGGTCCTCGAGCTGGACCTGTCGACGGTTACCCCGTCGATTGCCGGGCCGAAACGGCCGCAGGACCGGATACCGCTCACCCAGGCACCCCAGGCGTTCCGCGCGGTGCTGGGCCAGTACGCCCCGGCCGGGCCGGCGGCGGGGCTGGACGAGGCCGGCGCGCAATCCTTCCCCGCCTCCGACCCGGTGGCGGTCACCGGCAACCGGGACGGTGACAAGCCGGCCGGCTTCGGCGCGTCCGCCGGGGCGGGCGGACGGCAGCGACGCCCGGTCAAGGCCACTCTGGGAGACGGGAAGGCGGTGGAACTCGATCACGGGGCGGTGGTGATCGCCGCGATTACCTCCTGCACGAATACCTCCAACCCCGAGGTGATGATCGCCGCCGCGCTGCTGGCCAAGAAGGCCGCCCAGCGCGGGCTGGCCCCGAAACCGTGGGTGAAGACCTCGCTGGCCCCAGGGTCGCGGGTCGTGATGGACTACTACGAGCGGGCCGGGCTGACCCCGTGGCTGGACAAGCTCGGCTTCAACCTGGTCGGCTACGGCTGCACCACCTGCATCGGCAACTCCGGCCCGCTGATTCCCGCGGTGTCTGCCGCCATCGCCGAGGGCGACCTCGCGGTCTGCTCAGTGCTGTCCGGCAACCGCAACTTCGAGGGCCGTATCCATCCCGAGACCAAGCTCAATTACCTCGCCTCCCCGCCGCTAGTGGTCGCCTACGCCCTAGCCGGCACGATGGACACCGACCTGACCACCGAGCCACTCGGCACCGGCAGCGACGGGCGGCCGGTCTACCTGCGCGACGTCTGGCCGACCCAGGCCGAGGTCAGCGAGATCATCGCCTCCTGCCTGCGGCCGGACATGTACACCCGCGAATACGCGCACGTGTTCGCCGGGGACGAACGGTGGCAGTCCCTGCCGGTGCCGGCCGGCGACATGTTCGCCTGGGACCCGGACTCCACCTACGTGCGCCGGCCGCCGTTCTTCGACGGACTGGCCCCCGAGCCGGGGCCCCTGAAGGGCATTGACGGCGCCCGGGTGCTGGCCCTGCTCGGTGACTCGGTCACCACCGACCACATCTCGCCGGCCGGGGCGATCAGGCCCGGCTCCCCCGCCGGCCGCTACTTGACCGGGCACGGCATCCAGCCGCGCGACTTCAACTCCTACGGCTCCCGCCGCGGCAACCACGAGGTCATGATCCGCGGCACCTTCGCCAACATCCGGCTGCGCAACCACCTCGCCCCCGGCACCGAGGGCGGCTATACCCGCCACCTGCCCAGCGGCGAGCAGATGACCATCTACGACGCGGCCCGGCGGTACGCCGCCGCCGACGTGCCGCTGCTGGTCATCGCCGGCAAGGAATACGGCTCCGGGTCATCGCGGGACTGGGCGGCCAAAGGCACCGCCCTGCTCGGCGTCCAGGCCGACCTGTCCGCCTCCTACGAGCGTATCCACCGCTCCAAACTGATCGGCATTGGCGTCATACCCCTGCAGAT